>CAZGVM010000096.1:0-12358 GCA_964528855.1 uncultured Desulfomonile sp.
AGTGGTTACTGACTCCTGTTTTCTTTTTATTCAGATATTTTACCGGCCAGAATTGCTACCAGCGTGAACCACGGTTTCTGTCGTCACGACGACCACCGCCACCGCCGCCACCACCGGCGTTTTTGGGTTTAGCTTCATTAACCTTTAAAGCGCGTCCGCCAAGTTCCTTGGAGTCAAGCTCCTGAACAGCGCGCAGGCCTTCTTCACGATTTGTCATTTCAACAAAACCAAAGCCCCGGGATCTTCCCGTGAACTGGTCGGATATGATCTTGACAGTGTCAACTTCACCATACTGCGAAAACAGGTTCCGGAGGTCCCCCTCAGTGGAATTGAAGGACAAATTACCAACATAGATGTTAAAACTCATTTTGTAGCTCCTTTTTTGGAAAAACGCCCAACACGAACGTGTGACAGCGCATCTGGGTTGATAAATCACGGGGCTGGGTGGACGGGGATAATTAGACGGGAGATTCGGCTATATCCACGGCACAGGTACCACGCACCAAGCTCTTAAACCTCGCATAACACCTGTCACCACGTTTGGATGGAACAACCGGAGCAATACAAGTTAAGGTTTACACGTCACTATACAGCATTCAAGCGCAATACGCAACATAAATACGAGTCGAAGAATCGGCCTAATTATTCTTTTTACTACTTGGCTGTGGCCCTGAACATTCTCTGGTATGGGCCTCCTGAAAAAATATAAGGTGGAGGTTCAGTGGTTAAGCAGTTGCGCCAGAACGGAATATAGCGTTTGCGTATTGAGAGGTTCTAGCAGGTATGCGTCACATCCGGCTTCCATGGCTTTATTTTTATTGTCCTTCATCGCATGGGCTGTGATGGCTACAACCGGTATTCCACGGAGTTCCGCCAAGAGGCTGTTAAGCTTGTGACCGAGGGCGGCTTATCTGTTCCCCAGGCGGCGACTAGGTTGTCCATACCCACCAACACATTGCGGCAATGGATCAAAGCCGCTGAGCGTGGTACACCCCAAGAGGTTGGACGGTCTGCACGTCAGTCGAATGATCTTGAAATCGAATTGGCCAGAGTCAGGCGTGAACACCGGGTTTGATCCCTTTACTGTAGGCTGTCTGACCGATCATGGGCAGGCACTGGTTGAACAATCTGTTTACATCCAGTTGATGTTGGTGCAATTCAATTTCAGCCCGTTTGCGCTCTATTATCTCAATTTTAAGTCTTCATTGGCTCTTACGATCAACACAGTGTTTCAATTGCGACGAGTTGAGCGCCCAATGATGCGCCGCCGTCCATTCCATGACATTTCTGCCGATAATGTCCTCGAGCTTTCCATGTCCGGAAAGTGCCACGTATTTGCTATTTGCGTCTTTGATAAAGCCTCTGGAGTCAAGGATGGAATAGCCTGTGTCGGTCGTTTCAATAAGAGCCCTGTACTTCTGTTCGCTCTGCCGGAGCACATCTTCAGCGCGTTTTCGATCGGTGAGGTCTTTGACCATAATTATGGTATGTTTGATCCCGTTGAGTTCAAACATGGCGGCTGACAGCAGCCCGTATCTTATTTCTCCACTCTTGCTGCGAGCTGCACTGGGAACATTATCGACCATTCCAGAGCGCAATAACTCTTCGATTATGAATTCTCTCTGTTTTGGGTCTTCCCATATGTTCAGTTCAGACGCGGATCTTCCAATCACTTCGTCGGCCTCGTATCCCAATGTCCTGGTAAACCCGCTGTTTATCTGCAGGATGACCCCATCGCTCAGCCTGGAGATCGCTGCCGCGTCAGGGCTTAACATAAACGCCTTGAAGAACCTCTCCTCGCTCTCTTTTAGAGCGTCCTCCGCATTCTTTCGGTCCGAAACGTCTCGAGTCACGCCCTGAAAACCCATAAATTTACCGGAAGCGTCAAGAGATGGAGTTGTGACAACTTCAATCCAAACAACAGTTCCGTCTTTTCGGATCTGTTCCACCTAGGAAAATTCCGAATCAAAACCACCCAATTCCTCAATCTGCCTCATCACCGCAGAATAACGCTCCAGAACAAGTTGAGCGCTCTCGGGTGTCAGCAAATCCGTCAGGCGTTTACCAACAACCTCGTTAGGATCATATTGCAGAAGTCTTCTCACGGACGATGTCACATAGGTCAGGGTGAGGTCCGGAGACGCTTGCCAAATGACGTCCCTGATGTTTTCAGTTATAAGGCGGTATCTCTCCTCGCAAGCTACCAACGAATCCTCAACTTCTTTCCGCAAACGCCTTTTATCAGTTGTTTTGCTCGCTTTTGCCAATTACATTTTCTGGAAATTCTCCCGAACCTGTGGCTCAAAGCGGAGTTCCTGAGCGCCCCGATCGTTAATCATCCCATCAGCAAAACCTTGGCAGGAGCACTGAAGACTGATGAATCCTGTATTATTGTAACACCGATCGGGATGTCAACCACAGGCGTCGTCAAATAAGTGCCCTTTGGTGACATATTACAATATTACAGCAGGCACAAGTCCAGATGCCAGATTTTATGGGGCGCTGTGATTTGAGAACAGACCTTCTACGGCTCCAGGACTTCATCGATACAATGACACATTGGTAACGGCTAACAAAAAGAGCTACATGACGGTATGTTTCTATCTCTTTTTTGTAACTTCAAAATATAATATCAACTTCATATTCCGGGCCCCATTTTGGCATACTGGGGGTATTTTATGTTGTGGTTTCTTTGTAAGTCACCATAGTTGTCTTGGACCTCAAGCATGGTCTGATTCCTCTCGTGAGTGGCGCCATGGGATGGGTTTGAACCCATTACTTGGCTGGCGCAAACCTGATTTAGCTGGCGGGCTCCTCCTTGTCTGACATCCGCTGTTTGTCAAAACTCTTAGCCCCCTGTAGGGGCTTTATTGCCGTGAACACAAAAATTATCCTGCTAACCAAAAAATCACTGCGAAACGTGAAGTGTAATTAAATTAATTTCTAGGTATTTTATTTATATCTTTAGTATGTTTAATTTTTTATTGCATTTTTTTTATGATGTGATAATTAAGATTTCGCGTAAGGGGGCCCGGGCCTTCCTAAATTGGCGCCACAGGAGTGTATCGATGAAAAAACTTACTTTTCTGGCATTGGCTTTGACCGTATCAATGGCGGCCTTGGTCTTGAACGTAAACGCGGAAGATCTGACCAGCCAGATATCGTCCCTTCAACAAAAGGCTGAAAGAGTCGAGAGCCAAATAAATCAGGCTCGCCAGCAAAACGACTCGCAGATCGACCAGCAGGTAAAGGCCCTCATCGGCCAGATTGACAACCTTCTCAAGCAGAGAGTCCAACTGGATTCCCAGATAGCCAAACTTGAAGTCCAGGCTGATGAAATCAAGAACAATTCTAAAGCCAATCTTTCGAAACAGATTCGCAGCTATGACCAGGAACTACTCTCTCTCAAACAGCAGATTTCCTCCCTCAACGCCAAGAAATGGGCTGAAGAGGCTCAGAAACTAAAAGAGCAGGATACCGCTTCAGGCGCTGTCACTGTTCCAATCATCAAGTAAAATTAAAGCTTTTGTCCAAAATAATATCTACGCGCCCGGCCCTAACTTGGGCCGGGCCGTTTCTCGCAGGACCGGTCATTGGATGGCTTTTCAAAATTCATCCTGTTTTAAGAATGGGCCGCAAATCGATTGTGGACGCCATACCGGATTAAATCCGGATTTATATAATGTGACACATTATGTATATATAATATGATAATTAATTATTACTAATAATATCTTAATTTAATTGATTTTATAACTCTTATTATGTAAAATATCACTATCCGTTTTTCATTTAGAATAATCCTTGGAGCTCAAATGAGCCTTCGTCACATATTAATCTTGTTTCTCGCAGTAATTGCTCTGCCATCGTGCGCCTCTAAACAGGGACTCCTCAAGAGCGTTGCCTCAAATGTCTCAACAGAGCAGAAGGCGGAAAGCAAAACAGATAAGCCGAGCGAGACTGATGATGAAGATGGCGCGTTTCATATAGTAGGTAAAAGTGAGACGTTAAGGCAGATATGTGATGTATATGGTCTTGACATAAAAGCAGTTTCCAGGATCAACAATCTTGATGCTTCTGGTAAACTGGCGTTAGGGCAGACTGTATTTTTGCCGGCTTCGGCCTTGCTTAACGATTGGGAAGAAAAGGCGGGGTCTCACAATAGGGCGCCTGCGTTATCAGATGGTGGGCGCGACAGGACTCTGGCCACATTAATCCGAGGCGCCAAGCATACATCGGTTCCCGAACTCAAGTATCCGGTGCCTAAGGGCGTTTTAACCTCCCCATTCGGTTTCAGGTGGGGCTCGTTCCATACCGGATTGGACATAGCCGCGCCGGTTGGACAGCCCGTGATAGCCTGCGCGGATGGCAAGGTAATATTTACCGGAAGTCGTAAAAGATTCAGGCGTTATGGGAACACTGTGATGCTGGATCACGGTAAAGGCGTCTACACTTACTATGCTCATCTTTCTGAAATTAACGTGAAAAAAGGGCAGTCGGTGAAGAAGGGTCAGAAGATAGCGCTTGTAGGCAACACAGGTCGTTCCACCGGGCCGCACCTGCATTTAGAAGTGCGTGTCAACAATCAGTTGTATAATCCGTTAGCCTACATACCGGAAAAGGAACTGTTCGGCGCCCGTTTAGCTCGCAGATTTTCGGAATCTCCGATGGGACCTGTCTTGGCAAAATGGCGCGTCCCTGATCTGATCACTCTCAACAAATGAACCTTTTCTCACTCTTTTAACCGGACCATATCATCTTCAAAAATGCCCGATCGGCGGTCGTTCGCTGCAATTTATCCTTTACACTTTGTAAAGTTTCCTGACACCTGAACAGTAAATACTGACTGGGGTAACCTCAGATAATTTCAAATGACTCGAGTCTTTGTTCCCATTTATTAAATCCAGGACGTGGCATGCTAATTGCCCTATAAAGTCCGGGTGGTTTTCCTGAAGACTCCGGACCTTCGCTGATGTTACATTCATGCAACACAAAAACAACTGTATCGGAGCGTTAGGATTTATGTTGACACAATACATTTAAAACTGTAGCATTTATCGTCTTTTAGTATTTTTTCACAATACTTAAGAGTCTAATCCCGATCTATATCAAGCGTGTTCCTCTATGGTTAAGCCATTAGAAGGGGCCAATTTAAGTAAGGCAACAAGTTCAAGGAGGTCAAAGCATGTCGAAGAGTAAATTAGTTAAACCCCACGGTGGAGGGGAACTTAAACCATTACTATTAACTGGCGCAGCGTTGGCGGAAGAGAAAAAGTTAGCCGAGTCTTTACCAAAAATTTTTATTACATCACGTGAAACCGGTGACCTTCTTATGATGGGCTGTGGCGCTTTTACTCCTCTCGAGGGTTTTATGAGCCATGCCGACTGGAAGGGAGTTTGCGCCGAGTTCAAGATGGCCAACGGACTGTTCTGGCCGATTCCCATCACCGTCTCAACAGATGATGAAAATGTAAAAGAAGGCGACAAGATAGCTCTTGTTGATACTGAGAGCAACGAGATAGTGGCAACGATGAATGTCACAGAGAAGTATCAGATCGACAAGAATTATGAGTGCAAGCAGGTTTTTACCACAGACGACATGGAACATCCTGGTGTCCAGAAGGTCATGGCTCAGGGCAAATACAACCTGGCCGGACCAGTCAAAGTGTTGACCGAGGGCGGTTTCCCCGAACTGTACGGTGAACTCTACGCCACTCCGGCTGAAACCAGGGAAATTTTCGAGAAAAAGGGCTGGAAGAGAATTGCGGCTCTTCAGCTTCGTAACCCGATGCACAGGTCTCACGAGTTTCTGGCTAAAATAGCAGTCGAAGTCATGGACGGAGTGATCATTCATCAGTTGCTTGGCAAGCTCAAATCTGGCGATATTCCTGCCGACGTTCGAGTCGATGCCATCAACGCTCTGGTTGACAACTATTTCGTCAAAGACACCGTAGTGACCAAAGGCTATCCAATGGAAATGCGTTACGCCGGTCCTCGTGAAGCTCTTCTTCACGGCGTATTCCGCCAGAACTACGGATGCTCACATCTTATCGTGGGTCGCGACCATGCCGGTGTTGGCGACTACTATGGACCATTCGACGCGCAGACGATCTTTGACAAAATCCCTGAAGGAGCTCTTGAACTTCTGCCCCTCAACATCGATTGGACCTTCCATTGCTATAAGTGCGGCGGCATGGCTTCAATGAGAACATGCCCTCACGGCAAGGCCGATCGTCTTCTCCTTTCAGGAACACTTGTACGCAAGACCCTTTCCGAAGGCGGCGAATTACCTCCTGAATTCTCGAGGCCGGAAGTTGTCAAGATCCTTCAGGACTACTATCAGGGACTCGAAAACAAGGTTGAGATCAAGCTTCATGGAGCCGCTACAGGCGATGTCAAGAAGTAGTCTCTAGATTTATTTGCATTGATGCTTTGCAATATAGGCCCGATCACTGTTTGGACAACCCCGGTGATCGGGTTTTTTATGAACTTTTTGATGCTGTTCCTCGAGGCTATTTGCAAACTTGACGTTTGGGACCTGATCAGCTTATTATATATTTTTTTTGTGGTGATTATGAGCAGACTGTCAGGGCTTGGTAGTCCAAAGGCTGTCCGGCCCACATCTCGGCTTGCTATAGCTCTGCAGGATGATTATTTCTTGTGGAAAGTATTCCTGATTGGACGCAGATCGTCTTTGGGATAAAATTGGAATTCAAATCCGATGAGAGACCTCTTCGAAAAATGTTATGCCTTTAATCGTGATCAGCAGGCAATAGAGTTAGGGTTTTACCCGTACTTTAAGGCCATCCAGGAACTCAAAGGGACTCATGTAACCGTTGCAGGCAAAGACCTGATAATGGTGGGATCCAATAACTATTTAGGACTCACCACCCACCCGAAAGTCAAACAGGCGGCTCTGGACGCATTGGCAAAGTTCGGCACCAGTTGTTCAGGCTCACGTTTCCTGAACGGCACATTGGAACTTCACGAGCGTCTGGAGAGAACTTTAGCCGATTTCATGGGCAAGCAGTCAGCTCAGGTATTCACTACAGGTTTTCTGACTAACCAAGGGGTCATCGCTCCTCTGATTTCTCGGTCTGATACAATTATCATCGACAGACTCGTTCATGCCAGCATTCTCGAAGGAGTTCGCTTAGCTTTCGGCAAAGTAAGGAGATTCCGTCATAACGATATTGATTCCCTGAGAAAAAACCTCGAGGCCTCTTCGGATTCGAATGGGATTCTTGTTATTGTAGACGGCGTATATAGTATGGAGGGCGATATAGCTCCATTGCCGGATATTGTTGCTGTTTGCAAGGAATATGGCGCTCGTATAATGGTGGACGACGCGCATGGAATAGGCGTATTGGGTCCAAACGGGGCTGGGGCTCTGGAACATTTCGGACTCACGGACCAGGTTGATCTAGTGATGGGCACTTTCAGCAAGTCTCTAGCCTCTTTGGGAGGTTTTATCGCGGGAGACGCTAAAGTCATCAATTACATTAAACATCACTCACGGGCCCTGATTTTCTCCGCTGCAATGCCTCCCTCCGCTGTCGCCGCAGTCCAGGCAGCCGTGGAAGTCGTTCAAACTGAACCTGAAATTCGGGAAAATCTGTGGAGAAACACAAAATTTCTTATGGACAGGATAGTTGGACTTGGATTTGAAACTGGCCCAACTGAGACTCCCATAGTGCCTATGATAGTTGGAGATGACGCCAGGGCACTCATGTTTTGGAGGTTATTATTTGACGAGGGTCTGTTCACTAACTGTGTCATTTCCCCTGGTGTGCCGCCTGGATCTCAAAGAATCAGAATGTGCCTGATGGCCACTCACACATTAGAGGATCTGGAAAGAGTAGCCGAAACTTGTGGTAGAGTTGGTAAACAATTAGGGATAATCTCGTGAGTACTGGAGTAAAAATGTCTAATTTAAAGCCGGCAACAGGAAAGAGAACGGGTTTTGGTTTTTTAGCCGGCCTTGGATGCTTGGCAACGATAATAATAATAGTTATTTTTCAAATCGTGGCCGGCAACCCTGTGTCAGCAATAGCCACTGATAACCCATCGCTTGTTTCCGCCAGGACAAAAGCGGATCACTCGGATTCTTCGCAGGAGCCTTTTGAAGAAAGACTGAAAAAAATGGAACAAACGATGCAGTCTATCAAGGCAACCGGTGAAAAAGCCGAGGATAGAAGCTATTTCAACAAAATGATTAGTCTTGAAGTGATCCGTTATCTCAGATTGATGGTCATAATGCTCGTCGTCATCGCAGTGATTTTTCCGCTGGCTATCTGGATTCTCGGTAGAAAGAAAATGCTCAACTTCTCGGGGTCATCGGCTGAATTGGCTGAAACTCTGATTCAGGTGGAAGAACGTCAGGCCAAGCTCGCAAATATTCTGAAGGAAATTCAGGGTGAGGTTGACTATCTTCACACCATGTCCACACCTGATCTTAAGAATCTGATACAACAGGCGGAGAACTACCTTAAACTGAGCCAGCAGGAGTTGGATAAAACGGCAAAAAAGTAAGGTGACTCAATCCTGTCCCATCAGCTTTTTCTCCCCCAAACAGTCTTATTGGACCAAAAGAGCCGTTACAATCCGCTCTTTTGGTCATAATGCAAATTCACATCATCATGTCGAGAGCATCCCGGAGCTTTTATTTCAAAGAATCTTCCAGGGTCTTTGACAAATTCTTCGCAGACTCTGAGAAAGAGCCTTTGCTTTCATAAAGAGTATCCTGAACAGAAATCCCTTGGCCGTGGTAGTTCTCGTTGGAAATTTTATCGGGTTCCAGGATAGATCCAGAGAGTGCGACACCCATGAATAATCCCTTGGATCTGGAGTAAGAAAGGATTCCTGACTCCATCGACCAGTTAGTCTCCGCTCCGGCGTCTCTTCCTAACGGCCCCGCTGACACGGATGCGTCTATTCCCAAAGTAAGTTTTTCCTCCAGTAGCTTTTGAATGGTTTTCTCACTCATCATAAGTAAAATCAGGTCAATCGATTGAGCCCCCATCTGGACCCCTAGGCTTCCCTGTCGTATGTTAAAAAAGGCTGGGTAGCTCCATGCTCCAGTCTTTTCATCGCGACGAATGACGACGCCGGAACCAAAACTCACTCCCAGGAGGGCCCCCACATTCCAGACCTTCGGGAAAATGGCCACACCTCTGCTGCGCTGAAGTAAATCCTTGGGGATTCGGCTGTCCGGCATCTCCAGCGATTGCTTCAGAACTATTTCGCAGAGAGCGATCCGACTGTCTAGTTCGTCAAGTTCTGCGCCATCACAATTTGCGCCAAAGAACACGCTCAGGATTATGACCGTCAGCAATCCTTGAAAAAATTTGGAAGGTTTATGGTCTTCCGGGCAAATTGTCTTTTTTGTCGTCATTTTCCCGTTTCTAATGCCTGAACGCCCGTTGATTGGTAAACATCATGGCTACCTTGGGATCAGCGTCATTACATGCCTGAATCGATTCATAATCTCTGTCTGAACCACCTGGGTGAACTATAGCGCTAACTCCCATTTTTATCCCGACATCAACCCCGTCTCGAAATGGAAAAAAAGCGTCTGAAACCATAATCGCTCCGATTAATCCACCCTTTAGGATTTCAACTTCATTGTCCAGTTCCTTGCGGGTGTTTTCGTCTGCCATTTCACTAAACGCCTTGCCAAAACGCTCAAAACACAACCGATCCCTAAGCTTGACTCTCGCCTTTATTACGGCAATTTCCGCCACACCAACCCGATCCTGCTCTCCAGTGCCTATGCCCACCGTACAACCATCTTTCACGTAAATGACTGAATTAGAGGTAACCCCTTGCTCAACAGACCATCCGAAAATCATGTCGTCGAGTTCTCTCTCTGTCGGCGGCCGTTCAGTGACGTATTCCTTAGCATCATGTGTGGCACGCGCTGGTAATAAATCCGCTGCGGTTCTAATGTTGTTTATTGGAGATTGCTGAACAATTATTCCGCCATCGTTGAGGGATTTGAAGTCTACAAACCGAATGTCGCAAAAACTTTCGAGTCTGTCCATGCGGGGAATCGTTAGTATTCTGAGGTTTTTCCGGCTCTTAAGAATGTTGACGGAGCCATCTTGGTAATCGGGGGCTGCAACGACCTCCAGATAGTTCCTGGATATTAATTCGGCCGTTTCCCTGTCAACTGAGCGATTGAACACGGCAGCTCCACCGAATGCTGCGATTCTGTCGGCCAGATTCGCCTTGTGGTAGGCAACGGCAAGAGACTCGTCGATCGCCACCCCGGATGGATTATTGTGTTTCATTATCGCGCATGCCGGTTTGTTCATCATGAATTTCAGTATGTTGAGGGCATTATCAACATCCGTGAGGTTGGTTTTACCCGGATGCTTACCCGCCTGAATCATCTCGGTTTCAGTTAAGGCGCTTACCATACCGTTTGACGGCTCAATGAAACGGCAACCTCCAAGCTCCAGGTTTCCCGAAACCAGCTCATAAATTGCCGCTTCCTGCCCCGGATTTTCACCATAACGTAATCCCTTCTCTATGAGTTCATCTTTGGGGTCGGGGATCTTCCATGTTTTTTTTCGATAGACAAGGGATTGGGAACCGAAGCTGATTTTCATTTCATCAGGAAAGTGATCGTCCATTATTGTTTTGTATTTGAGCTTAAAGTCATCCATTTGGTTCCCTCCGGAGCATTTTTTTGCTATCAAGTACAGGCGCGCCAGGTTGCAGTTTGAACAACTGACATTTTTCACCGTCAACGGTGTTTAACAGTATATTAGGATTATCGCGCACATGTCAAAATCTATAGGAAACAATCCGCAAAAAGGCTTCAGGACTGGCATGCGTCGAAATACAACGTTTTTAATGGAGATGATATTTTGAAAACCCCCGGTTCCTTAATCACTTGGATAGCAATCTTTGTAGCAGGTTTTTTAACCGGCGTCGGCTTTTCGGCATGGAAACTTGACTCGTCCGGGGAATCAGTCCCCAAAGCCCAGACAGCTATTCAAGCTGCGCCCGATCAAACTTCCGAACTCAAAAATCGAATCGCCGGCCTGGAAAAAATGGTAGTTGCCCAACCCAACAATGTTGATGCCGCCGTCCAACTGGCTAATGACTATTTTGACCTTGGAAATTACGAAAAGGCTGTGGAATTTTACAAAAAAGCAATATCGCTGGATCCCAACAATGCCGACGCGATGACGGACATGGGAGTGGCTTACAGGCGCCTGAAAAAACCTGATGAGTCTGTCGCGGCTTTCAGGCAGGCGATCATTATTAGACCGGACCACGCGCTAGCGCTTTTCAACGTTGGGATAGTGCTCAAGGACGACCTCAAAAAACCCGAAGAGGCTCTCGCTGCATGGGAGAAGTTCCTCGAAGTAGCTCAGGACTCCCCACATTCTGTCATGGTCAAACCCTGGGTTCAGCAATTGAAAGATTCTTTGGGCAAGAAATAACTATTTTCCGGAGTTTATTTCGATTCAGGTTAGAGTGGACGCTTCTTGTTCAGGGATCTTCAACGTCTCTATTCCTCCACCAGCCTGTGAATGAGGAAATCGGTCAAAGTTGTCAGGCCATGGGTAGGCATGTAGTTGCTTGCTGAAACATCATAGAGAATTTTGCTGTACGATGGGAATTCTTCATCTGCACACCAGTTTATTAGCGCTACCGGCAGACGTGGAAAAAACCTGAAGACAAAACCGCTGTCGCCCATTTCCAATTGTGTGCCGGCCCATCTCATGGCTCTGCTGATCTGCTCATCGCGTTCCAAATCAAAAAATTTTGTCAGGTTCTCCATGGTAGACTTGGCAAAATGCGCCCCCAAAAAAGCCCCGTGCTGTAGGGATCTGCAGTCTATCCACTGATTCATGACACGAACCGCAGTCCCATGGTTTTCAGCAGCGGCCATGAGATGCTGCAAAACCAGCACCCTCATAGGCAAAGTGTCTACAACTTCATGTCCGGCTCTGACACGATAAGGAAGTAAATCCAGGACAAACCAGCTGTGTAGAAAAGGAATGACTATTCGAGGGATTCCATCTCCACCTCTATACTGAGAATCAGTCATTTCTGCGAGAGTAATAGGATCTACGCGCTTGATACGCGTTATGAGGTCCGAATACTGTTGCCTGATCCCTTCATCGTTGACTCCAGTTGTCGCTCTCTCCAACCATACGGAATACTCATCCAGTGATGACATTTTGTTGCCTCATCCGTAAAAACCGAGGTTTCAATGATTCGGGCATAATTTTTTTGAAGTCCCCAATAACAAAATTTATACTATCCGTCTATCGGGAGTGCCCTGAGGATTCTTGACGCTCGCACAATCACACGAAAAATAAAAAGGCCTCTGGTAAAC
>CAZGVM010000097.1:0-12000 GCA_964528855.1 uncultured Desulfomonile sp.
ATGCTGATGACAATATTTCTACCGCGCGAGGCTTTCGTGGCAAAAAGCATCATACGAGATTTAGACTCCTTAACCCAGAGCTGTACGCCGCGAGATACAGGGGGTAACAAGTAGGCAGCAACTGGCGGCACAGCGCTTGCTATCCCATATTGTAAGATTTGGATTAACTGCACATGACTTGTAATGCCTCAAAAATTTCTTATCAAGAATTGCAAGCGCTGTGATTTCCACGTAACGGCTTATGTAATCATGGAAGAGTTGATGTGATTTCTAACGTGGCACGGCTGCCTCCGGGGTCAGTAGAAAAAAGTGTGATAGTGAAAAAAGCTCATAGAGCTAGTCCCAAGGCCAAAAAATGATGAACTTTAAAAGAAACAGGGTGACTCGTCCTGGGCTCAGGAGAGAAGCTATAGAGATAAACGGGAGACTCGTCCGGGGATCGTGCAGCCATTGAAGAGGTGAAACTTTTAGTGTCTTTTTGTCATTGAGCTGAGACAATATAGACGTTTTCAACTGTGAAAATCGAACAAATATTTTGACAATTTAAAGGATCGCGTAGCGCGCAAAATAGAACCGTTTTCATCGATTTCTGTGAAGACATCTTTTGTATTGAAAAGAGCGGAGAATCGTACAGCGAGGTTCTCAGATGCCTTAAACGCGATTTTACTGTTTTGCTTGTGCATCACGGAAGAAATATGCTCGTCCTATCGAGTTCTGCAAAAGGCAAAAAGATAAATCCAGATTTTCATTCAATGTGAAGCTTAGAATTTATCAGAGGACCCTCTGCTGCAGTTGAGTCAGCAGAGAAATCATAACGGTCTTTTTCCATTCGAATGACGAGTTCTAATTTTCTATACATCTTCCAAATTACGCTGTAGGACACGCTGACAGTCAATCAATTTCCATAATTCTTCATGGGGGAATTCGTGAGAAATCATATTAACTCTCAATACGATTAGAGGGCACATTGAGCTTTGGATTGCACGGCAAGATTAGGTTGAGAACTTTTTCCAGTGCAGCAGGGGTGCAGCAAAAACAAAAAAAGCTACAGAAGAATGTCTGTAACTTACTGATTTAACTGGAGCCGGAGATGGGAGTTGAACCCACGACCTGATGATTACGAATCAACTGCTCTACCACTGAGCTACCCCGGCGCCTCGTCGTGTGGTGACGTAAGAAAATAAATCAAACAGCAAGTATATGTCAACTGTCCTCAAGAAATAAAGACAAATGAATCGGGAACTATCCCGAGACTGAAACAGGGGCCGGTACAAAAGTCAGTATAAACAGGACTATCGACGCATATCCGGTGAGCCTGGCGGACCTGTCCAGCGGTGTGTATTCATCCAGCGGAGGGGGATGTTTCAACCCAAGTAGCAATGTCAGCGCGCCGAAAACCAGCCACCCGTGCCAGACAAATATGCCCAGCGGCATCAAGGCGCTAAATACCACCAGACTTATGATTCTGGATATACGTGAACCGAACAGCGCATATATGACATGGCCGCCATCGAGTTGTCCCATGGGCAAAAGGTTCATCGCAGTGACGAAAAGCCCGAACCACGCGGCCATGGCGGTAGGATGAAGGATGATCATGCTGTTGAATGAAAAGTCCCCAAAACGTAGCAGGACACCCAACTCAAGGATCAAAGAGGTCCCGAACGAAATGCCGACAGCTGGGGTGGACGTTTGAGGGCTTGATTCCGATAACCAAAGTCCAAGGAACAGCAACGGAATCGCCACGATTGCCCCGCTCAATGGTCCCCATGCTCCTAATTCCATCAATGTCTTCTTGTTCGGAATAAATGAACGGACCTTGATAAAAGCCCCGAAGGTGCCCAATGGAGGTATGGATGGTATGAAGAACGGAAGGGTGACATTGAGGCCACGACGTCTGCCGGCCAGGTAGTGCCCCATTTCATGAACGGAGAGTATGGTCATCAACGGGACCGAGAACACCAGACCGTTTATGAAGAACATTGTCCATGATTCAAATGTGTCATTGGCGTAGAGACCGCCGACCGCTGTGGTGGTGATCATGGTAATAATAAAAAGTATAACATTGATTACCGGTGAACGTCTGATGACTAATTCCTCCCTACTGGAGCCACAGCCGCTTGAATAAATTTTCAGCGAACAATTTGGCTGTAAACAAATTATCTAGCATGAATCGGAAAATCCCTCAAAATTATTAATTAGACACATGGAGCGCCACGTTGTTTCGCTCGAAGTCGCACATCCCTCTCATTCGGGCTACACAAGATGACCGGCGCCAACCCGGTCCGCCCTGATCACCTGTCAAACAAATGCTATTGACAAATTAAAGGAGTACAATCTAGAATTCAGGCTAACTGGAAACATTTAAAAGGACCGGCCTTTTTATGAAACTCATAGAGACCACCATTCACAACCTCACGACCGTCGCCCGTTGGCGTAACTGGCGCACCCACCGCCTGTGGCGCGGCTTGGCCTGTTCCCTGTTTTAACCGGCATTTTATCAATTAAACAGACACGCTAACCCGCCATGACACCTGGCGGGTTTTTTATTTCCTGGTGGATAAGGAATTTACAGTGAACCAGTTCATCGCAATGTCAAAAGAGTTGCTGGCCGACATGGAAACGCCGGTTTCAGCGTTCACGAAACTGTGCAAGACCGAAAAGACCGCATACCTGTTTGAGAGCAGCGAGACGGTAGAGTCGATAGGCAGATATTCAATAATTGCATGGGGTCCGTTGGGCGGGGTCAGACTATACGCCGACAGGGTTGAAATACGGGACGAGAATGGTGTGAGGGCATGTAAGCCCGCGGAGTTTTTCGATTCATCACGAAACTTCCTCAACGGGATGTCATGCGCCGGAGCGCCTGACCTTCCCTTCGTGGGTTCACTCGTCGGGTACGCGGGTTACGACACAGTCAGGCTGATCGAAAAGCTCCCCGACGCTTACCTGGGGGAAAAACCTCTGGCAGACCTCTATCTGCTGTCTCAATTCGTGATCTTTGACCATCATCGACGCCTGATGACCATAGTGGCAATATCAAGATCGACCACGGACTGCGCCGCCATGATGAGAGAAGTAGAGGAAAAACTTCGGGCCAACGCCTGCAATGGTTTTTCTCGCAAAACCTTCTCTTACGATTACCCTTCCAAAGACATTTTCATGGATTCGGTGGAGACAGCCAAGAAACACATCCTGGACGGGGACATATTCCAGGTGGTGCTGTCGGGTCAATTTAGAGGCAAAACCAACGTTGACCCGTTCGATGTTTACAGATGGATGAGAGTGAAAAACCCCTCCCCTTACATGTTCTATTGCGCCAATGAGGAAAGAAAACTCGTTGGAGCGTCTCCTGAAACTTTGGTGAAAATCGATCGCGGTCTCATGTACATCCGACCGATAGCGGGAACGCGGGGGCGTTCAAAAGATCCCGCTGTCGATCGTTACTTCGAGCGCGAATTGATGAACTCGGAAAAGGAGAAAGCTGAGCACATCATGCTGGTTGACCTGGCAAGAAATGACGCGGGGCGGGTATGCCAATACGGGACGGTAAGAGTTGAGCCGTATATGACGGTGGAGCGTTTCAGTCATGTCATGCACATAGTGTCCCAGGTGGAGGGAATCCCGAATGAGGGTCTTGATTCATGGGACGTTTTCAAGGCTGCTTTTCCGGCAGGGACTGTTTCAGGAGCGCCTAAAGTCCGGGCGATGGAGATAATCTCGCAACTGGAACAGTCGCCTCGAGGGCCCTACGGTGGAGCAGTTGGTTTCTGGGGTTCCGGGCACAAAATGGACACTTGCATCGCCATACGGATGATCGAATTTTCAGGGGATGAATTTATTCTGCAGGCGGGAGCCGGAATAGTGGCAGACTCCATACCTGAAATGGAATACGAGGAAATTCTGAAAAAGGCGGCTCACGGCACAGCGGCTCTCAAAGCTGCTGCAGGAGAATAGACATGCTTGTGATAATAGACAATTACGATTCATTCACATTCAATATCGTCCAGGCATTTGGAATGTTGAACCGCCGGATGTCCGTCCATCGTAACGACGAGATAACAGAGGAAGAAATTGAGGCGATGAACCCGTCAGCCCTTGTGATATCTCCAGGTCCCGGGAGGCCTGAAGATGCCGGAATATCATGCGCCGCAATAAAACATTTCGTCGGAACGCTCCCCATCCTCGGCGTATGCCTGGGCCATCAGGCCATCGGGCACGTCTTTGGGGCGACCGTCACTCATGGCAAAGAGCCCGTGCATGGAAAGACATCCATGATCACCCACGATGGCTCAGGCCTCTTCAAGGGGCTGCTAAACCCTGTAAAGGCCACGAGGTACCATTCCCTCATAGTATCGGAAAAAACAATCAAGACTCCTCTATCGATTACAGCAAGGACAGCCGATGGAGAGGTCATGGGCATCAGGAGCGCCGAACTGAAAATCGAAGGTGTGCAGTTCCATCCCGAATCCATAGCCACCACCGAAGGCATGGCGATGTTCAGCAATTTCCTCGAACTTTATGTCGGTGGATAAACGGCTGATACCTTGTTTCATCAAAGGTAATCTGCGACCGGCACGCAATGGTGCCGCAGCCAGTGCCTCATCCAAGGAGTGGAAGTTCACCAAAGGGCGCTTAGTGATACTCACGTACACAGCAATATATTCAATCGGTTATAAATCGAAAGAAACGGTGACAAGACTTATTTTCGCCATAAAAATTTTATGACTTGACACCAGTTACCCACACCGTGTAGACTTGGCGTAACTAGAGAACGAGGTTTTAGACCATGGGTTTGAATTCCAATAAAGGATCGATATTTAACGAGCAGTTGATCAGCTCGATTAATGTCTATTTTTGGTCCTATTATTGGTTTACCTGCGACTGCCCATGTGCGCCGGATAGCTAGGACACACAAAATAGATATCAAGGCCATGGGTAGCGAAAGCAGCCCATGGCCTTTTTGTTTTTTAAGGGCCTTGGGCAGATGACCAAGGCCCTTTTCCTTTCCTGGAGGACAAAAGAATGAACGCAGTAACAGTTATGCCAAGCATCCTACATTCAGCGCCACGTCTGGTGGAAGCGTCCCCTGCCCCGATAGCGAAAAAACCGCTCTACAGCAGGGATTCCCATAAGGATGACTCTATCATCCGAATCGGGAACGTTTGCATAGGCGCCGGCAATTTTGCCGTGATAGCGGGCCCCTGTTCGGTTGAAAGTTTCGACCAGCTCGTTACCACGGCTTTTGCAGTGCGTGACGCCGGAGGAACTGTGCTGCGTGGCGGGGCCTTCAAACCGAGGACATCTCCCTATAGTTTCCAGGGCTTGGGTGAGGAAGGTTTGAGCCTGCTTGCGAAGGCCAGGGAAATGACCGGCCTGCCGGTTGTGACCGAGGTCATGGACACTGCCGAGGTCGATATGGTTGAGAGCTATGCGGACGCATTGCAGGTCGGCGCTCGAAACGTGCAGAATTTCTCGCTTCTCAAGAGAGTCGGGAAGACCAAAAAACCGGTTGTCCTCAAGAGAGGTCTCATGACCACAATAGATGAGTTCCTCAACTGCGCCGAATACATTCTTGCGGCCGGAAACAGCCAGGTTATACTTTGTGAACGAGGCATCAGGACATTTGAGACGTCCACCCGCAACACTCTGGACCTCAGCGCCGTTTGCGTGCTCAAGGAAAAAACCCATCTGCCGGTGATAGTTGACCCAAGCCACGCAGTGGGTATCCGAAGATTCGTGCTACCAATGGCCAGAGGCGCCATGGCGGTCGGAGCGGACGGCATAATGGTGGAGGTCCACAGCAGTCCAGAGAGCGCTTTGTGCGACGGGGACCAGTCACTCAGGCCATTCGAATTCCATACACTGATGAAAGACCTGACCGTAATGTCGCATTTCATGAAACTGATGTCATAAAAACATGGCTCTTGTTGTGAATGTTTGAGGCCCCAGGAATACGGAATGTTTGTGTCACTATTTACAACCGCAGCAATTGAAGAAACTTACGGCGCAACGTCAGGTTGCGGCTCGCTCAATTGTTATTCTTCATCCGGGACGGAATCATCAAATTGGTGGTGGCGTAGAATAACGCGTCGTAGTGGTTGCGCCCCGCCTTAATGGCTGTCTCTGTCATAAAAGTAATCAGAAGGCCGTGGACGAAACCAGGAACGTTCACGGCCTTTTAATTTTTATACCTTTAAAAAATATCCGGAGGAAACAATGATAAGGGAATCGATAGAAAAAGCGTCACGTCGCGAGGACATCTGTGAATCAGAGATGATTGAAACCATGAATGAAATAATGGAAGGAGGGGCCACTCCCGCTCAGATAGGCGCTCTCCTTATCGCTTTGAGAATGAAAGGTGAAACGGTATCTGAGATCACGGCGGCGGCCAGGGTGATGAGATCCAAGAGCACTCGCATTCCCCTGCCCGAATCAGTGACTGCGCCGTTGATTGACACCTGTGGAACAGGCGGGGACTGCGCCAACACTTTCAACGTTTCGACAACTGCGGCGTTCGTGGTGGCGGGAGCAGGGGCAAAAGTCGCCAAACACGGCAATCGATCGGTATCAAGTAAATGCGGCAGCGCTGATTTGATGGAAGAGCTTGGCCTGCCTCTGGATCTGACGCCAGAGCAGGTTGGAATGTGTATAGACAGGGTTGGTTTGGGATTTCTTTATGCGCCGGCGCTTCATGGAGCGATGAAGTATGCCATAGGCCCAAGGAGGGAACTGGGTTTAAGGACCATCTTCAACGTTCTTGGGCCATTAACCAACCCGGCCGGAGCCGGAATACAGGTAATGGGCGTTTATTGCGAAGAACTGGTGGAGCCAATCGGGCATGTGCTCGCAAACCTGGGAGCGCAGAGCGCTTTCGTGGTCCACGGTCACGGCGGCCTTGATGAGATCAGCCTATCCGGACCAACCAAAGCGGCCAGAGTAAAAGACGGTAAGGTCGTAATGGAGGAGATCGTCCCGTCCGAACTCGGTCTGCGCCCCCAGCGCAACGGAGCAATAACCGGTGGGGACGCTCAAATGAACGCCAGGATGACCAAAGCCGTACTGAACGGCGAAGCAGGCTCACATAGGGACATCACAGTTTTCAACGCCGCCGCTGCGCTTGTCGCGGCGGGTTTGGCCTCTGATTTCAGAGAGGGGATGTCCATGGCTTCCGAGACCATAGATTCCGGCAGGGCAATGGCCAAACTTTCCGGGCTAATAGAATTCTCTTCCAGCCTGAAGGCGGGAGGCGTTTGAATTGAATATCCCTAAAACAAACATCCTGGCGGAGATTGTCCGGAATAAGAGAGAAGAGGTCAAAGCCATTTCGTTGCGCCAAGTTTTTGAGTTCAAGAGAATAATAGATGATATGCCCGCTCCTAAAGACTTTTTGCGGGCAGTATCGAAACAGGACAAGATATCGATAATCGCCGAGATAAAAAAATGCTCGCCGTCGCTCGGCCCCATTCGTCCTGACACCAATGTGCCGGAAATGGCCAGACTATTTGAGGACAGTGGAGCCGCCGCAATCTCAGTGCTCACCGACAGCAAGCACTTCGGCGGGTCTATCGAGGATTTGATAGAAGCCCGAAAAAGTGTTGAGACTCCGATACTACGCAAAGACTTTGTAATTGATGAAAAGCAGATATTTGAAGCCCGGGCCTGTGGGGCCGACGCCATACTGCTGATAGTTGCGGCCCTGGATGACCAGGAATTGCAGGACTTTTATCAGACAGCCTCCGGATTGGGTCTGGCAAGTCTCGTGGAAACTCACAGCGCGCAGGAAATTGAACGGGCATTGAAATTAAACCCTGCCATTATCGGCATCAATAATAGATGCCTAAAAACGTTGAGAGTTGATCTATCGACCAGTGAAAAGCTCAGAGGCCTGATTCCACATGAGGTGTGTGTAATATCCGAAAGCGGAATCAGGGACAAGATGGACGCGTTGAGATTGACCACCGCAGGAATAAACGCTTTCCTCATCGGAACATCGATCATCAGGTCTGATGATCCGGGAATGGTTTTGCGAGAATTAACGGGAAACTGAGGTTTGAGATGGTGCGTGTAAAGATTTGCGGAATCACCAATGTGAAAGACGCGCTGTACGCGGTTGACGCCGGCGCAGACGCCATCGGTTTTGTCTTTGCGTCCAGCAGGCGTCAGATCACCGTCCAGGCAGCGCGACTAATCTCTCGAGAGTTGCCGCCATTCGTTAAAACAGTGGGGGTTTTTGTCAACGAAAGCCTGCTGAACATCCAGCGAATCCAGGATGAGGCAAAACTTGACCTGATCCAGTTGAGCGGTGAAGAATCAGAGGATTTCGCAGCTTATTTCGCTGCAGACGCTATCAAGACGGTGCATGTCTCAAGAGAAAGACCACCTGTTCCAACAAATTATCCTTATAACACCATCTTGTTGGATACCTTGGTTGAAGGACAAAAAGGTGGCGCCGGGAAAACATTTGATTGGGACCTTGCAACTGAAATTGCCCTATCACGTCGAATAATACTGGCAGGCGGGTTAAATCCCGAAAATATTGTTGATGCCATAAACACAGTAAGACCCTACGCCGTTGATGTTTCCAGCGGCGTGGAACAGGAACCTGGAAGGAAAGATGATGTCAAGGTTACAACCTTTATCAAAAGGGCAAAATCCCTGGAGTTCAACTCCTGATTCATCGGGGCATTTTGGGCGGTTCGGGGGTAAATTCGTCCCTGAAACGGTGATGCCGGCATTGGATGAACTCACCGAAGCTTATTACGCCGCCACCGGTAATGGGAGCTTCAATAAGAGGCTTGATGCGCTGCTCAGGGATTACGCCGGTCGTGAGACACCTTTGTATGAGGCGGAAAGATTGTCCAAATCGCTTGGTAAAGCCAGGATTTTTCTCAAACGTGAGGACCTGACGCATACTGGCGCTCACAAGATAAATAACTCCCTCGGGCAGGCGCTTCTAGCCCAGTGGATGGGCAAGAAAAGGATTATAGCGGAAACCGGAGCCGGTCAGCATGGAGTGGCGGCTGCAACGGCGGCGGCCCTGCTCGGAATACAGTGTGTTGTATACATGGGCAGTCTGGATATCGAACGGCAGAGACTTAACGTGATGCGCATGAAGATGCTGGGAGCCGAAGTGGTCCCTGTAGAATCAGGAAGCCGATCACTAAAGGACGCTGTTAATGCCGCCATACGCGACTGGGTGACAAACGTTACGGACACTCACTATATAATAGGGTCCGTCATCGGCCCACACCCCTACCCTATGATGGTTCGTGATTTTCAGGCTGTGATAGGGACCGAATCCAAACGCCAGGTTCTAGAGAAGACCGGACGGCTGCCGGACATTGCACTGGCCTGCGTCGGGGCGGGAAGTAATGCAATTGGGATGTTCTACCCATTTCTCGATGACCCGGTCGATCTGATAGGCGTGGAGGCCGCCGGTGAGGGAATAGAAACGGGGAAACATGCGGCAAGCCTTTGCGCTGGAACCAACGGAGTCCTTCATGGAGCCGAGATGTATGTGCTGCAGGACAATTTCGGTCAGATAATCGAGGCCCACTCTCTGTCGGCGGGCCTGGACTATCCCGGAGTAGGCCCGGAACATTGCCTTCTCAAGGATTTTGGCCGCGTCCGATATGATTGTGTTACGGACAATGAGGCCGTAGAGGCCTTCATGACCCTGGCGCGCATAGAAGGAATCATCCCTGCGCTTGAGAGTTCGCACGCGCTGGCCTATCTGAACAAAATGGCCCCTGCGCTTAAAGAAGACAAAATTGTTCTGGTATGTCTTTCAGGTCGTGGCGACAAGGATCTGGATCATGTGGCGGCCTATCTGGAGTCCCAAAAATGAGCTCAACTATCCAACAGGCATTCAATAAGGCCAGGGGCCAAAATAAATGCGCATTTATACCTTTTATTACCGGAGGGTTCCCCAATACCCCGACCTTTACAGAAATGCTCAAAGCTCTGGATGATTCCGGGGCAGATGTTATCGAGGTTGGAATTCCGTTTTCAGATCCGCTTGCAGATGGTCCGGTCATTCAACATTCCAGCAAGCTGGCTTTGGATAACGGAGTCACGCCCTTGTCCATCCTGGAGACGCTGAAATCCATGAAGGGAATCATCAAGGCCCCCTTGGTGGTGATGTCTTACTGGAATCCCATAATGAGGCTGGTTCCGGGAGAATTTGCATCGGCCCTGAAGGAGGCCGGAGTTTCCGGAGCCATAGTCCCCGACCTGACACCGGAGGAATCGGAGGATTGGCTCAAACAAACGGCAAAAAACAATATAGACACTATATTCATGGTAACTCCAACCACCTCGATTGATCGAATGAAGAGAATAACGTCCCTAAGCAAGGGATTTGTCTATCTTGTTTCAATGACAGGTGTCACGGGATCCGGTCTGGTCATAAACAGCAATCTCGAACGGCTGGTCAGCGAAGTGAAAAATATTTGCGACTTGCCCGTCGCAATCGGTTTTGGAGTTTCCACCGCTTCGCAGGCTTCAGATCTGGCTCGCTACGCTGATGGGGTCATTGTAGGAAGCGCTCTGGTCAAGAGAAGTATAGAGGCCCCTTCGGATGCGGACGCGATTAATTCGGTTAAAAGTCTGGCGTCCGAGATTTCCGGCGCTCTCCTACGATCATGAGTGATTGCCTCCTGAAACGGTTTAGCTTGACATCTTCGATCAATCAAACTATGCGAGGATTATTTCAGACCATTTCAGGAGACTGTTTTTCATGACGGACAATTCATTGCTGGAGCATCTTGAAGAATTGGTGTCCCGTCTTGGGGTAACATTGAGAGAGGAGAACCTTGGCTCCAACATATACAATTCCGGTGGGGGATATTGCACAGTCCAAGGTAAGGGAATAATTTTTATAAACAAAAGGGATTCTCGTCAGCGAAAAATCAGAATTTTGGCGAGGTCTCTAAAAAGATTCAATCTTGAAGGTGTTTTTGTCCCCCCTGCGGTCAGGCGGGTTATTGAATCTTCGGAAAATTAGTTTAAAGTTATTTACTGAAGACATCGGATACTTTGAAACGCGGCCGCTCATTCGGGTTGTCAGCGATCCGCGAGGCGGGACACTTGCCTGATACCAAAAAAATTTTCTCGTTTGAACTCGATTCACGCCTCAAATCTCACACCGCAATATCAGAACAGATCGAAGAGACAAGATTTCTAACCGAGGCTTTCTTCTGGAAAATAATCAACACCAGGGAATTACCACCCATACTCTGTGTAATTGGCGGGACCGGGACCGGCAAAAGCACTATTTTTAACTCCATAGCGTTGACGCAAGTCAGCAGGGTCGGCGTTAAAAGGCCATGTACCATGAACGCCGTCATCCTGGCTCATGAAAAATATGGCGAAGCCCTGTTAAAGGCCCCTGTCAGGTTTGACGGCAAGGACAGGGAAGCAGAGTTGCTCCTGGTCTCAACCCCGGAACTGGAAAATATGATATTGGTGGACACCCCGGATTTCGACAGTCTGGCGTCTGATAACAGGAGGGTAGCGCAACAGTTTCTGGTTCTGAGCGACATAATTTTCTTTGTGACCTCCCAGGAGAAGTATGGCGACCTGACTTGCCGCAAGATGCTGGAAGAGGCCAGAGTCTGGGGAAAACACATATCGATTGTGTTGAACAAGGTTTCATCGGATGTCGCGTCCAGTGATTTTCGGGATTTTATACAAAACCAGTCATCGTTAAGCGATCCGCTGACCATACCCCGCCTGGTGGGAATGCCAACTCACATACCAGGCTTCAGGGACCATTCCATTTTTAAGGACATATTTTCTGCACAGACGGGATCGTCACACTGCGCCAGGATCAAGGCTGAAGAAATCCTGATGCCCCGTTACCTCGAGATCGCGATCGACCTCACCGAGCGTGGCGACGGCAGCTTCGAGATCAAGGCGCGCACCCCCGCCGGCCAGGCGAGCGCGCGCTTCGAACCGCCCTTCACGCTGGGTGAGATCGCGCCGGCGCTCGCCGTGGGC
>CAZGVM010000098.1:0-1092 GCA_964528855.1 uncultured Desulfomonile sp.
GGACATTCCGACAGAATTGGATGTATTTGTAGTTCTTTGAAACGGCTGGAATATCTGGAGACGGGAATGGAACAAACCTGGTATGTGGCCATGATATGGGTTGGTCTGGCGTTGGTGGCAAGCCTCATATCCATTCGAACGGCGATATCAGTGGCGCTGGTTGAGATATTTGTAGGAGTGATAGGCGGCAATTACTTGGGACTTGATCCAAATGTACCCTGGATAAACTTCCTGGCTGGTTTTGGGGCCATACTTCTAACATTTCTGGCTGGCGCCGAAATTGAGCCGGATGTTTTGTGCAAGTACGCCAGGGAGAGTGTGGCCATCGGGTTCATGAGTTTCCTTTTACCGTTTCTCGGGGCCATGTTTTACGCTTATTACGTCGCCGGCTGGACGTCAGACGCTTCAAAAATATGTGGCCTGGCCCTGTCCACCACTTCTGTCGCTGTAGTTTACGCTGTGATGGTCCAGACTGGACTCAATAAGACCGAATTGGGTAAGATCATACTCGCCGCCTGTTTCGTAACTGATCTTGGAACAGTTGTGGTGTTGGGAATACTGTTTGCCAATTACAATGTTTGGCTGACAGCGTTTTCAGTTGTGACAGTGATCACTCTTTTGGTGACTCCGCGGTTGATTCGATGGTTCTTCGGGACTTTCAGCGGTCATGTCAGTGAGCCTGAAATAAAATTACTTTTTTTGATGCTGTTCGGACTCGGATGGCTGGCCGCCCGGGCAAACAGTGAGGCGGTCCTGCCGGCATACCTGCTGGGCATAGTAGTAGCAGGTATTTTTCAGCAACACCGCAATCTTGTCAGGCATCTTCGCACGGCCACATTTTCGATTTTGACACCGTTTTATTTTTTGAAAGCCGGCGCGATTGTCTCAATTCCCGTAATATATGGCGGTTTGGGACTGATTACAGTACTTCTGGCGGTAAAGGTTGCGGCCAAATTAATAGGTGTTTATCCCTTGACCACTGCTTTTCGGTTTTCACATAAAATCGGAATGTTCACCACACTCCTCATGAGCACCGGTCTTACTTTCGGGAGCATCTCGGCTCTTTTCGGTTATACCCGAGGTTTGATCACA
>CAZGVM010000098.1:1102-1569 GCA_964528855.1 uncultured Desulfomonile sp.
CAGGAGCAATACACCATTTTGATCACGGTCGTGATTGGCAGTGCGGTATTTCCAACACTTATCGCTCAATGGTTCTACCAGCCGAAGCAGCAAGACCTGAAAGGCGATTGGCAAAAGTGAAACAGAGAAATCGGAGACAATAAATGATGTACGAAAAACTGTTGGTGGCCTTTGACGGATCGGCCGGATCCAGAAAGGCTCTAAAGCGGGCGATATGTCTGGCAAAGTGTTTCGGCGCCGAGCTTCATTCCATATCGGTAGAAGTTGATCTTCCACAATACGTTGCAACCATTGGTGAATTCGAGGAGGTAAAGTCACAGAAGGACGCCTATTTTGATCAACTGAACAATGAGGCCATCGAGTTGGCCCGGAAAGAAGACATAACATTGATTCCTCATGTGGTGTCTGGTCATGCCGTCGATAGAGTCGTGGACTTTTGTATAGAAGAAAAATTTGGTCTTCTGATA
>CAZGVM010000098.1:1579-11913 GCA_964528855.1 uncultured Desulfomonile sp.
GGGCACTCAAGGATTTACGAGCGAATATGGGGTGGCATTTCGCGAAATTTGGCCCGATTCAGTCCATGTTCCGTTCTTATCGAGAAATAAACCTCCTGATTCAGTGCGATGTTTAATCGATGCCGACTTGGATAGGAGCCAACTGATGGGAGCCTTTATTTCAGCAGGTGAACTTTCAACATTTGAAGCGCCCTCGGATGCTCTGCCAAAATTGTAATCTTCACAACTTTTAGTGTGCCAGCCAATATCAAAACTGTTACAAAAAAAAGTGATTTATCGTAAGATGGTTTGCAGAATCTTGCTCGTTGAAAACCAAACAAGCTTCTCAAAAATATTCAAAGAATGTTTGGCTGTTAATATATGGGGAGAATTAGACTTGAGTCAGTCATCCTGATAGACAATGGAGGATGTTGATAATGGCTGAGCCTCTGCGCCGGGAACCTTTTGTGACGCATGCCAAGGACAGGCTACCTGCCGCCTTGAGACGTATAGCGTACGAACAGGGCTCGATAAAAACATACATACCGGGCGCTACTATAATGGGACGAAGCTCGGAAACGGACAAGATTGTTTACATCATTAGCGGATCTGCAAGCGTGGTGCTGCGGGATGAGGACAAGGAGAAGGTTTCTGTAGATGAACTTGGCCCCGGTGATATCTTTGGGGGTGTAGAATTCTTCACTGGCGTTCCGTGGCAACTGGATTCCGAGCTTATAGCGGATGAGGCTTCGGAAGTCATTGAGTTGGATTCGGTAACCTTTGAATCCATGCTCCGTCAGGATCCGGATTTCATAGTAGGGTTGGTAAAAAATCTAGTCAGAAAGCTCTTTGCCCAACGACGTAACATGTTCAGGAGCAAGCTCAAAAGGAGGGCGCTACATTCACTGATCAGCAGTGAGGAGCATATTTTCCCGGATTATGTTGTTGGTGATTACGTTCGTAAGAATATCTCTTCCAGATTGGCGGAGTTGGCGGCAAGCGACGGGCCTGCGCTTATAATCGGCGAAAGCGGTGTCGGTAAAGAGGTCCTGGCTCACAGACTTTTCAAGCAAAGTCGCCATGGGAAAGAAGTCTTTCTTATTGTGGATCTGAACAAATCCGAGAGTCCCAAGCCGTTTGGACACGTAAAGATGGACCGAAAGGCTTCTTCAGAGGAAACTACCGAGCAGCAGTTGAAGCTCTTTTTCGGTTATGAGGAGCCGGGAGTTGATGGAGGGACCAAAGAAACTCCTGGATACTTCGAACTGACTGATGACGGAACTTTGCTGGTCAGGGGAGTAGAGAGGCTTACTCCTGTTGTCCAGATGAAGCTGCTGGAAGCGATAGTCACAGAGACTTTCAAAAGAGTTGACGGTATCAGGGTTCTTAAGTCCAAAGTTCGATTGATTGCTACCACGCGTCTGGACTCAACTGAGATTTTGCTGGAGGATCATCCTTTCATTTACGCGCTTCTGGAGAGATCGGTAAGCATTCCGCCTTTACGCAATCGCAGGAGAGAAATTCCGGTTCTAGCCAGGCATTATCTGCAGAAATATACCAACGAACTCGGAAGGGATGTGGGCCCACTGCCGGCTGAGACTCTCAAGACCTTGCTCAATTACTCCTGGCCCGGTAACGACCTCGAGCTTTCCAATTCCTTGAAAAGAGCCATCCTGGTATGTGAAAGGGGAGTGCTGCGTCCGCAGGACATATACTTTGATCTCAAGAGGGCAGAGGATAAATGGAAGTTTAATATTCTGAAGTTCAATTTTATCAAGAAAGCCCTTCTCAGTCCATTGTATCCGGCTGTGTTGCAGAGCGCCGCAGTGCCGCTATTCTTCATAATTCTGCTATTTCTCTTCCTCGGTCCTCAGGATCCCCTGAAGAATCCGGCGGCGATGGTGGCCTGGGCCATTGGATGGCCGGTAATGATAATAGGCGCCCTTTTCTGGGCAAGGTTCTGGTGTTCCCTGTGTCCCATAGGGGTCATCGCATCGCTGGCCAAGAAGGTCATGGCCCTTGAGAGGCCATTTCCGGCTTTTCTGAAGCGCAACTCGGATTTTCTCATAGCAGGAGCTGTGCTTTTTGTCATCTGGTTTGAAACGGCGACCGCTATCCGGAATTCGCCATTTAACCTCGGCCTGCTTCTGCTCGCTATGATTTTGTCTGCAGTACTGGTTTCGATGGTTTTTGAACGTCAAACCTGGTGTTTGTATCTTTGCGGATTGGGGGGAATGGTCGGCGTTTTGTCCAAGACTTCATTTGTGGAGTTGAGAGCGAACGGCAACGTCTGCATTTCCGAGTGTTCATCCAATGAGTGTTACCTTGGGGCGGATGATCGAGCCGGATGTCCTTTTGGTCATGCCGGTCCCAGATTGAGAAGCAACCGGGTGTGCAAGGTTTGCGGACAATGTCTCAAGAACTGTCCTCACGGCGCCATAACCTTGAATTTGCGGGCCCCCGGTCAGGAAATCTGGCAGCATTCCCAGCGCCACGCCGGAACAGCCTTTCTGGTCTTGGGTATGATCGGCGGATTATTCAGCGAAATGGTAACCAAAATGCCTGAGTACAAGACGCTCACATCCATGATGCCATTCCCGCCGATCATCAATTTCAGCATTGTTTTTATGGCAATTCTGGCTGTCATTAATGGTCTCATGATAGTGGCGTCTTTCATGTCAAAAAGAGCCTGCGGGGACACTCTGAGACAAAACTTCGCCAGGTTCGGCCTGGCGATGTTACCGCTGACCCTGGGAGCGTTCACGGCTTTTCATATCTATTACCTGATCAATCTGGGTGTTCAAATCCCTATTCTGATCAGTAAATATTTTGACATAGAGGCCCTTCAAAGCCTCATCATAACCGTGCCCCCGGATGTCACGTTCTATCTACAGCAGGCGGTTATATGGATTGGTCTTGTCTGGACACTGATAACAATTTACAGACTTGGTTTATGGACCAGGAAATCAGCCATGAACACCCTGAATATAGTGGGACCACACGCAATAGTGGCAATTTTTATAGCTGCGCTGATGAGCGAGGCCATAACCAATTTCTTCTATTGATGTTAAAATGCCCGCTAACGTTTGGCTAGTGACCATACATTTGAGACATGAGCGCAATGTTTGTCGTTATGGGTCAGCGGCTCAGGTCAGTTCAAATCAAACATATTGACGGAGCGACTTTTGGATTTACTTGATTCAATAAAGATGACGATGGAGCGACTCGAGGGAGAACTCATAGACCAGTTGAAAAGCAAGGTTCCGGTGGCTTTCAACATAGGCGCTCACATCATGAACAGCGGGGGAAAGCGCATCAGGCCCCAGTTATGTGTGATATCTGCACGCATGGGAGGGTACGAGGGTTTGGATTCCATTAAGCTCTCAGGGGCAATTGAGTGCATTCACACCGCAACTTTATTGCACGATGATGTTGTGGACATGGCCGACACCAGGCGTGGAAGACCCGCGGCAAATACGCTTTGGTCAAATGAAATGTGCGTGCTCGGAGGAGATTTTATTCTCGCCAAGGCTTTTTCAGCTCTAACCTCCATAGGGAATTTACGGATATTACAGATCGTTTCCAAGGCAACCGAACGTCTCAGCGAGGGTGAGTTGTTTCAGATGATGAACATCGGAAACATCGATTTATCTGAAAAGGACTATTTCCGGGTGATTGCCGACAAGACTGCCATATTGATGGAGGCTGCGTGTCGGGGAGGCGCCATTCTGGGAAATATGGAAGCTGAACAGGAAGAGGCCCTGGCTTCTTTTGGCTTTAACCTCGGCATGGCCTTTCAGATGACGGATGATGTCATAGATTATAAATCTGACAAGGAGACAATGGGCAAGACTCCCGGGAAAGACATAGAAGAGGGGAAACTTACCCTGCCTCTTATTCTTGGTCTAAAGAAAGCAACTGATTCAGACAGGACCGTCATTAAAAATATGATAGAAGCCAAGAGCATGTCAGATGAAAAATTAACCTGGTTAAGGGAGTTTCTTGACCGAACCGGTGGAATATCTGAAGCTTTGGAAGTGTCGAGGGCGCGCCTGACACAGGCGGTTGACAAACTGTCAATTTTCCCTGAATCTGAGGAGAAGAGCGCATTGGTGAAATTGTCGGATCGGATATTGCACCGCACCTACTAGGCTTCGTGTTGACAGAATCATCAATGATTGCTAAAGAATTGCCAATGCTTATGCTGGCAAGAGGCGCCCTCAAGTGAAATCAAGACTCCTGTTGATAGTCATAATACTGGTTACCACGTCCCTGGCCGGATGTCCCTCCATCTGGAACCTGGATTCCAGGGAAGCGAAAGAATCCCCTGAAGAGGCCTATAAACAGGCCCAGGATCTCCTGAAAGACAAAAAGTATTTTCAGGCAATCGAAAATCTGGAGAAACTGAAATCAGCTCATCCGGACTTCAAGGAAATGCCTGAAGTCTACCTGAAGATCGCGGACGCATTCTTTGATGAAGGGTCTTTCGACAAGGCAATTGCGAGATACCTCCAGTTTCTGGAACTCTATCCAAACAATTCCGACGTTCCGAGGGCGAAGTATCAGATAGGAATGGCCTATTTCAATCAGATCAAGGGCACGGATCTGGACAATTCCGTTGTTCGTAGCGCCATCCAGGCTTTCAAAGTAGTGACAGAACTTCCGGAACCGGGAGAGTGGGCTAAGAAGGCAGAAGAAAGAATCAATGAGTGCAGGAAAAAACTTGCAGAGAAAGAGATTTACAAGGCCAATACCTACATAAGCCTTGGTAACTACAAGGCTGCAAAACTGGCTGCACAGAGAGTGCTCGATGATTTCCCCAAACTCGGTTTTGATGAGGTGGCCGGGGAATTGATAAAAAAATATCAGGACAGGTAAGGTTTGCTGACAGGTTTTTGGACTTTAGGCCAATCGTGATAGAGGAGGACGTCCGATCCTGTGAACGGAGTAACCAATCTCAAACAGTTTCCTGTGGTCCAGAACATTTCTGCCATCGAAAATAAAAGCCGGTTTCTCCATTTGTCCGTAAATCCTGTCGTAATCGTAATGTCTGAATTCATCCCAGTCGGTGGCTATGATTATTGCATGAGCCCCATCAGCGGCCTTGTAAGGGTCGTCCACCACGCTGAACCGTTCACTGTAATCGGTTAACTCGCCGGCAATCCCCTCGCTTGCTTTAGGATCATAAATTGACAGGAGCGCTCTTTCAGCCATCAGGGATTTCGCGATTGAGATCGCCGGAGATTCCCGGGTGTCACCGGTATCGGCCTTGAACGCAAAACCGAATAATGCAATCTTCTTCTCGGCAACCGTGTTGAACATGCTATTTACGATTATTCGGACAAATCGATCCTGCTGGTAGCTGTTGATCTCTACAACCTGTTCCCAGTATTTGGAAACTTCCATCAAACCATAGCTCTCCGCTATATATGCAAGGTTTAAAATATCTTTCTTAAAACATGATCCGCCAAATCCCACCCCGGCTTTCAAAAATTTTGGGCCTATTCTGGTGTCCATGCCGATTGCCCTGGAGACTTCTTCGATGTCGGCGTTGGTTTTTTCACAAAGAGCCGATATGGTGTTTATGGATGAAACCCTCTGAGCCAGAAATGCGTTTGCGACCAATTTTGATAATTCACTGGACCAGACATTCGATGTTATTATTTTTTCTCTGGGAGTCCAGTGAGCGTAAATATCCACTATTTGCCGGAGGGCGTCCTGTCCGGATTCAGTGTGCCTCGCCCCGACAAGTATTCGATCGGGATTTTCAAGATCCGCTATTGCCGTTCCTTCCGCCAGAAATTCCGGATTGGACAACACCTCGAAATGAATGCCCTTGTCACTGGAATTTAGAATCCTCTCCATTGCAGCCGCGGTTCTGACAGGCAATGTGCTTTTTTCCACTACTATCTTGCCGCTTGAACTGTTCCTGAGTATCTGTCTGGCGGTTTTTTCCCAGTGTTGCAGATCAGCGGCCCGGCCTGCTCCCTGACCGAATGTCTTGGTAGGCGTGTTGACACTGACAAAAATTATGTCGGACGATTCTATGTGGGCGTCAACATCGGTGCTGAAGAAAAGGTTTTTGTCTCTTGTGGCGAACACTACTTCGTCGAGACCAGGCTCATATATCGGCAGGTTGTCTGATTGCCATTGGGCTATTCTCCTGGGATTGATGTCAACAACGACAACCTTGTATTCCGGACAGTGCTTGGCAATTACCGCCATCGTGGGACCGCCGACATACCCCGCTCCGATGCACAGAATAGTCTTCTTGAACATTTCAACCTTCCATTAATCAGATATTTTAATTCTTACGCTGCGTTTCCATCGTTGGAATTTAGAATAACAACATTCTTGAATCAATAAGGAGTTCTATATTTATGATCGAACACGGATTTTTGTTCCGTATCCGGGGCTTCGCCTTTTTCAGGTTTCAGGTCAAAAGAGAAATAAAACGTGCAACCTTTTCCAATACCCTCAGATTCAACCCAAATCCTTCCACCATCTTCTTCGATGATTCTTTTTAAAATAGAAAGACCTATTCCAGATCCCTCAGAGTTGGGGTCAACTTTAGCGAATAGCCCAAATATTTTGCTCTGGTAAGATGGATCCAGACCTAGCCCGTTATCCCGGACAAAGAATTTCTTCACTTCATTGACCATCTTACATCCCACATCTATGGAGGGTGTCTGCTGATCTCCCATGTATTTTACCGCATTTTCAATCAGATTCTGGAGTATGGTCAACAGTCGATGTCTTTCACCCATAAAGCTCGGGACAGTTTTGTCTATATTGACGACGACTCCACGTTCAGCAATTTTTGTAGCGAGCAGATCGACAACTTCCGCTGCTATCTCAGCGACGGAAATCTCTTCCACGGCGCCGTGCATGGAGCCGGCTCTCGACAGTTTCAACAGGTCATCGATCAACTGTTCCATCCGGGTGGCCGACAGAGTGATACGGTCAATGGTTTTTTGAAGCCTCTCCAGGTTGCCTTCCATTGCGTCCCGTTGTACCCACTTCATAAGGCCCTTGATGGTTATCAATGGTCCCCTTAGATCATGAGACACAGCGAAATTGAGTACTTTCAAGTCCGAGTTCTTCGCCTCCAGTTCGGAGATCAGCCGCTCCCTCTCCTGTTCCATCATTTTGCCCTGGGTAATATCCCTGATCATCGCCATTTTTGAGACAGAGCCGTCAGAATGGTATATGGGAGCGTTCACAATGAAATAATGCCTGTTGTCCTTGGGGCTAAGCACTTCCCAATTCACCGTCTCACCGCGATAGACCTTCTCGTCAATGCACCAGGGACAGACAGAATCCAGTTCGTGAAGCGCTCTGTAACACTTTTCACCAAGCGGGTATGATCCGGTCCTTTCGATAAGACGATCATTCATGAACTCTATGCAATGATCCCGGGAGCAAACATATATGTATCCTTCGAAGGCCTTGATTATCGCCTCGAGCCTGGCGCGATTCTCTTTACAGATATCAGTTTGCAGTTTCAGAGCCTCGACTTCGCGTTCCAGTTGCGCCACACGCTCTAAATTTTCTCTGGTATCCTGACTCATCAATTTCTCCGGGATTGGGTCATGATCAGATATAAACCTAACAAGTTGCAAGCCATTATTACATCGTTTCACGAACTGGTTTGCAGTCTCCAATCATCTTATCACAACAGTCTAGTCAACTCTACGTTTGAACAACGCCGCCGCCAATGCCGTATAAATGAAGGCCATGATGACGATCGGAATCAGTTGAGGCCACAATACATCTAAACCGGTGCCTTTCAAAAAAATACCCCTTACTATTGTGATGAAATACCTCAAAGGATTTAAATATGTCACATATTGAATTATCCACGGCATATTCTCAATAGGAAAAGCATAACCGGACAAAAGAACGGAGGGCTGGAGAAACATGAATGAGGTTAGGATGGCCTGCTGTTGTGTTGAACAAAAGGCGCTTATAGTCATTCCGATTGCTGATGATGTTATCAGGAAGAGCATTGATGAGAAGAAGAAAAAGATCAATGATCCTCTGAATGGTATATCGTAAATCCACAGCGCCATAGGGGTTATTACCAGGAGTGTGGTAGTTTGGATCAGGAAACAGGGAATGGTTTTTCCGAGAATGAGTTCCAGTCGGGAAATAGGAGCGACCATCAACTGTTCGATTGTGCCTATTTCTTTCTCCCTGACGATGACCGAGCTGGTTAAAACGGTAGACATTGCGAGAATTATCAGCACCACCACGCCTGGTACAAAAAATTCCTTCGAATTCAGATTAGGGTTGAACCAGGCTCGCGAAGAGTCCTGGAACTGAGGGGTAATCAACCTGGGACTGGTGGAATCAAACAGGAGCCCCTGCATGGAGTTAATTCTTGAGAGAAGAATATCGGCCGAAAACCTGTTGATTATTGATTGAGCGTATCCTGACACTGTCCCGGCCGTTATTGTGTCCACCCCATCAATCAACACTCCGATCTCCGCTGTTTTGCCGGCCCTGACACGTTTCTCGAAATCAACCGGTATAAGTAAGGCCATCACGGCCTGAGTCTTCATCAGGTATGGATCGACATCGTCATATTTTTCAAGATTACCCACAATTCTGAAATAGCCGGATTTCTGGAAGGATTCGATCATCTGGCGGCTTGACGCGCTGCGATCCAGGTCAACCACCACGGTCTTTACGTCTTTTACGTCCAGCCTGGATGCGGACCCAAAAATTATTAACTGCAACAACGGCGCTATCAACAGAAGTACGAAATTCTGTCTGTTTCTTGCTATCTGGATAAATTCCTTTACAATGAGTCTTGTTATTCTCTGTTTCTTTTGTCGGAATCCTTCATGTGGTGCGGCTTCATTCAGATTGTTACCGAATGAAGATGAAGGCTCTCCGGTTGTTTTAGTAAAGAAGCTTTTCACATTAACCTCTTCTTCAGTTTCAACACGGCTAAAGTCGTGACAAAGAAACCGAATACAACCAACAAAACGATTGGGAAAAGAATGGCCTCGACGCCGGCTCCTTTCAGGTATATGGCCCTGAGGATTGTAATGAGTTGTCTTGCCGGAACCACGTAGGTGACCATCTGAAGCGCATAAGGCATGTTGGATATGGGGAACACAAAGCCGGAGAGCAGGAAGGTAGGCAAAAATGTGCCGAGTAAGGCCAATTGTGTAGCAAAAAACTGATTTCTGGCGACCACTGATATAAGAAACCCTACCGATAACGCTCCTACCAGGAAAATGCTGGACACCAGGAACATCAGGAGAATGCTGCCCCTGAAAGGAACCTGGAAGACGTACTGTCCCAGGAGGTAAACCAATAAAAGATCGATATATCCTAACCCAAAGTAGGGTATCAGTTTCCCAACTATGAGTTCATTCGCTTTCACAGGGGTTGATATGAGTTGCTCCAGCGTTCCTGTTTCCTTTTCACGGACAATTGTCAAGGAAGTCAGCAAGGCGGCGATGACCATCATGATGATTGCGATCAGCCCCGGAATGATATTGTTACGACTCTGCAGTTCAGGATTGAACATCAACTTTATTTTTGGCTGAACAGGCGCATGAACCCGTGCAATTGCCGACTGTCTTGTAAGGGCTTCATCTTTAAAATCGAGTTCGAATGTCCCAACAATAGTTTCAAGGTAAACTATAGCCAATCCTGCGCGAGTGGAATCGGAGCCGTCTACCAGCGCCTGAACGGTAATGTTATTTCCCTTTTTCAGGTATTCGCTGAAATTGAACGGGATTACCAATCCGACGCTTATTCGGTTTGAATCGATTCCTGAGACTATAGCGGAATATGAATCTACCGCCGACACCATTTTGAAGTAGCCTGAGCTTGTCATGCGATCCACAAGTTCCCGTGACTGAGGGCTGCGGTCCTGATCCCAGACTGCTACCGGAATATTGTCTACATCGAGAGACAATGCGTATCCAAAAAGGAACATGAGCATTACCGGGATTCCGAGAGCCAGATAAAGTGATCTGGAGTCCCTGATTATCTGTCTGGTCTCCTTACGGGCTACTGCGATGGTTCTGGATAGGTTCAAACTGTTCCTGAAGATTATTTCCGTTTCCGGGACCTTGGTGATGTGAGCGTGACAAAGACATCTTCGAGGCTCGGTGTAATCACTTCCATGCGAAAGACTTTCAGGGCGGCCTCTTCAAGGACTTTACGGGCCAACGACATCGCTTCGTCAGGCGTTTGTGTCACGAGATGGATTTTGCTTCCAAAGATTGCAGTCTCAGAGAAAATATTTTCCGCCCCCAACATTTCGGAGGCCAGAATGACATTGTCGCACTCAAGATCTATTACCGTTTCGGTCATCCACTCCTTCTTCAATT
>CAZGVM010000099.1:0-9228 GCA_964528855.1 uncultured Desulfomonile sp.
TGTGGGCAAGCAGGCAAAATGTGTCTTCCACAGCCTCAACAAACACATCAGGAGGACTTTTCGCGATTACCCATTCAGCTCCAAAAATTGTTCCTTCCCCTCCCAGGTCTCTCAAGACAATGTGCTCCTGATCATTGATTACAAAGACTTTTACTGCGCCACGCTGAATGATGTGAACGTGATTCACCGGCCCAACACCCTGTTTGAATATTATCGAGCCTTTCGGAAAATATTCGACCTGTAGAGAATCAGCAAGTTCAGACAGCCGGTCCATACCCACTTTGTTGAATGGCAATGTTTCGGAAAGAAACTGAAGGATGATTTTTGGCGCCATATCGTCGCACATCCTTTGACTCAACCCCTGGTCCACGCCTGGAACAGCGGCATTTTCAGGTGAGAGGCCAAGAACAATGGTAACAGACAGTCCGCTCGGAAACAGTCGCCCCTGTTTATTTATTCGAAAAAGCGGGCGAATGACGACATTTGCATGTCTTTTTTACGAGACTATATGGGACACATAGAGCCAATTAAAACTTTTCTTCGATACTAACTGCAATCTGCAGGTCAAGTTGTTTAATATTTGGTTGTGGATCAAACTTACTTGACAATGGATATTTTTACGGTGTATGACAAATATACATAGTTTCCTGCTAACCATCAACATCTTATCCATCTGATTTACACCGTGCCGGACATCGGAATGTCAGGGCGTCGTTTTGTGAGAGTTATCGGTGAGGGATATCAACACAGCGGCCTGAAAATCGCTTCACGCCAAAAAAAGTAAAATGCGCCAACGACCGAGAATCGCAAATGTAACTCATGGAGTTGCAAACGTGGAGTATTGATTGTCTGTGGCACTGCTTTCGGGCTCAATTCTTTTTCAAAGTGGCTTCTATTGGAAGGGGGATAAACTGGACAGGGCTAGTTTGGTTTTTTTCACAAATGTTGTGATTTCCCCGTTTCCAAAACAATATCTCAAAGGAGGTTTTTGTTATGGATGACGCCCCAAAATGGTATGAAACACATCTGGAAGCGTACAAAGATGTAGCCTACGTGAAGGGGATGGATGAGTACAAGGCTATGTACGAAGAGTCCTTGAAAAATCCTGACGCTTTCTGGGGCAGGCTTGCCAAGGAATATCTGGTCTGGCAAAAAGACTGGGACACGGTTCTGAACTACGACTTTCACAAAGCCACCATAGAGTGGTTCAAGGGAGGCGTGCTGAATGCTTGTTACAACTGTCTGGACAAGCATGTGGACCTGTTGAAAAACAAAGTCGCCTACTACTGGGAAAGCGACAACCCCAACGAGTCCCAGACTGTGACTTACCTGGATCTGTACAGGAAAGTGAACAAATTCGCGGCAGTTCTTAAGTCCAAGGGAATCAAGAAAGGTGATCGAGTAATCATTTACATGCCGATGATTGTCGAGTTGCCGATAGCCATGTTGGCCTGCGCAAGGATTGGCGCTGTTCACAGTGTTGTTTTCGGCGGATTCAGCGCTGAATCGATTGCCAGCAGGGTGCAGGATTGTGGGGCTCGCACAGTGATCACCGTCGATGGCGGCTACAGAGGCGGGAAGCCTCTGGCGCTGAAGAAGACTGTAGATGAAGCTCTAAAGCAATGTCCGGAAGTTTCGACTGTCATAGTGTTCAACAGGTGCGGTCTTGATCTGCAGCTTGATCCTCAGAAAGAGGTCTGGTGGCACGAGGCGATGGCCGATCCCGACCTGCCTGATTACGTTGAACCCGAACCGATGGACGCAGAGGATCCACTGTTTATCCTTTATACCAGCGGAAGCACAGGCAAGCCTAAAGGAGTCGTGCATACTCAGGGAGGCTATTTGCTGTACGCTGCCTTGACGTGTAAAATCACGTTTGACTTGAAACCGGAAGAGACTTTCTGGTGCACTGCAGACATTGGTTGGATAACAGGACATACTTATAGTGTCTATGGTCCATTGATCAATGGATTTACCAGCGTGCTTTTTGAAGGTATCCCAACCTACCCGGGTTTTGATCGATATTGGGAGATTGTCGCCAAGCGTAAGATTGATAAATTCTACACTGCTCCCACAGTAATAAGGTCACTGGCGAAAGAAGGTGGGGAATATGTTCAGAAACATGACGTGTCTTGCCTAAAACTGCTGGGTACAGTTGGTGAGCCGATAAATCCGGAGGCTTGGCGTTGGTATTTCCATTATGTAGGAAAAGATTGGGCGCCTATAGTTGACACTTGGTGGCAGACGGAAACAGGGGGACACATGATGACTCCTCTGCCGGGTGTCGGTCCGATCAAGCCCGGTTCATGTTCTTTCCCGTTTTTTGGGGTCGAACCGGTAATTCTTGATCCTGACACCGGAGTTGAAGTTGAGATACCCAACCAGGAAGGGGCCTTATTCATCAAGCGTCCCTGGCCGGGCATGGCCAGGACTGTCTACGGTGATCATGACCGATTCATCGAGACATATTTCAGCAGAGTGCCAGGACTGTATTTCACCGGTGACGGCGCCAAGAAGGATGAAGACGGTTACTACTGGATAATAGGCAGAATCGATGACGTCTTGAACGTTTCCGGTCACAGGTTGGGCACTGCCGAAGTAGAATCGGCCTTGGTGCTGCATCCTCGAGTCGCTGAAGCCGCTGTAGTAGGCTTTCCTCATGAAATCAAGGGACAAGGTATTTATGCGTTTGTTACGCCAAACACTGGTGTGGAGAAGACGGATGACCTCAAAAAGGAGCTTGTCCAGCTTGTTCGAACCCAGATTGGCCCAATAGCGACACCAGACGCCATTCAATGGGCGGATGCCTTGCCAAAAACCCGTAGCGGAAAAATAATGAGACGATTGCTCAAGAAAATTGCCGCTGGTAATGTTGAAGAACTCGGTGATGTGTCAACATTGGCCGACCCAACCGTCATGGATAATCTGGTCAAAGAGAGGGTTACTCTCTAACGACTTAAAATTTTCCGATGTTTCAGCAGAGGCTCTGACCTGCAAGAATGCCGGTTTGAGCCTCAAACTAATAAAAAGTCGATCAAAACCGGAACAAAATTCGGGCGCATCAATCTGACGAATGTTTTTTTCGGCTTCGCAAGATGTTTATTTCCTGAAGACATCTTCGTTTGCTTGATTTACATGGCACTGATGATGTAATTGTTATACGTGCAGTAAAACATCTGGCAAGACCATTTTGATCATGACGAATGTCAATCGGCGTGTCTCTGGAAGAAACTGAGGTAAAAGTGGCTTTTAAGGTAGGGGTAGTTCGAGATACCAGGTACCTTGAACACAAACCCGGGTTGATACATCCTGAGAGTCCGAGTCGATTACGAAGCGTTTACCGGATGCTTGACAAGGACTTTGTGGACAGGCTGGTCTACATGGAGCCAGAACCTGCCACCCTTGAACAGATCGAGCTTGTGCACACACCCGGATACGTGAAGTTGATACTGTCAACGGCTGAGAAAGATTTCACAACCTTGGCGTCTGATACTTTTGTGAGTTCCAAATCGTATCTGGCAGCCTGGTTGGCAGTTGGAGGCTGTGTTAAGGGGATCGATGCTCTATTTGCTGATCAGGTCAGGACCTGCTTCTGCCTTGGCAGACCTCCGGGACATCATGCGCTGACTCACAGAGCAGGCGGTTTCTGTATTTTCAATAACTTAGGGGTAGCGGCAAAATATGCACTAGAAAAATATGGGGTGGAGAGGATCCTGATAATTGATTGGGATATTCACCACGGCAATGCCTTGCAGGACCTTTTCTATTCGGATAACAGGGTGTTGTACTTCTCTACGCATTACATGGGATGGTACCCTAACACTGGTGACTGGGAAGAAACAGGCGCTCTAAAGGGCAAAGGCTACAACGTCAACATTCCGGTGCCAAAGGACATGGATGACAGTGATGTGATTCATATTTACAGGGAAGCATTGACCGCTGTCGTCAAGAAATACAAGCCTCAGCTATTCCTGGTGGCCGCCGGTTTTGATGCCCATCAAAATGACCCCCTAGGCAGGACCAGATTGACCGAAAAGGCATATTACTGGTTGACTCAACTGATCCTTCAGCTAAGTGATTCCGTCAATAGCGCTCCAATCCTGTTTTCGCTCGAGGGCGGATACGACAATTATGCTCTGGCTGTATCCGTGAAAGAGGTTTTTTCCAACCTGGCCTTTGAAGGTCGAAGAGAGCGCATCCCGTCCGATAAATCGGAGCGGGCTCTTGAAGTTCTGGAAAAACTAAAGAGCGTTCACAGTAAATACGGCGTATGGATCAAGTGATAGACTGTTGCATTTCTGCAGTCCCTGGATCGGGCGTATATGGTTGTCGTTAAAATCAAAAACTGTTTCTGATGATGACTAAACGAAAATAATGCGCAAATTTCGCATGCAAATATAATAAGGCAAGAAATATTTCAACCTTGTATTCACTTTTGAACAAACTTTACGATTATTACGATCTTTTCAATGAAACAGATGATCCTGAAATGATACGCGCAAGAATCAAACCCCAGAATTCCGCCGGAAATCTCAAATCGTATTACGAGACTTGCCGGGGCTTCTCATGGTCTAAACTCGAGGATCATTTTGAATCTGTAAAATCAGGACAAACAAATATCGTTTCTGAATCTGTCGATAGATGGCAAGCGGATGAACAGGCCGGCCTGAAACCTGCCCTTATTTTTGTCGGGGCAGGCGAAGACGATTGCGTGACATACATCGGTCTGAAAGAATATTCTTGTCAAATGGCCAACATGCTGGTCGCCAACGGTCTGAATCAGGGGGATCGTCTCTTGATGCTCCTGTCGCCATGCCTGGAAATGTACGCAATGATGCTGGCATGCGCGCGAGTCGGAGTGATCTTCTCAGTCATTGACGAAAGTATGGGGCTGGACACGCTGGGCCACATATTCCATGACGCAGCCCCTGCCGCAATTCTTACGGACACTGACAAAGCTTCACTTTATGAACAGATTTCTCACGACGGCCTTCGATTGGCTTTTGTGACCGGTTCAATGCCGACATCGGTGTTTAAACGGGAGGTCCTTGTTGGCCTGGAGGCTTGTCAGTACGAAACACATTTTGACAATCGACTCTTTGCTCCGGGGACTCCTCTTTTCATCGTTTATGTTTCCGGTTCCAACTCAGGACCCAAAGGCGTAATCCATTCTCACAAAATGATGATAGGGGCTTATGCCTCCGCAAAATATGTTCTGGATCTTTATCAGGACTCCGTTCTTTGGTCGGACGCGGATCCATCCAGTCTGGTCGGTGTTGTTTATGGGGCTTTTGCTCCATGGCTATGCGGCGCTGCGGCTGTAACTCTGGGCATTCCTTTTTCGGCATCCGCATGTTATCTGACTCTTGAACGTCGGGCTGTTTCCGTGTGGCTCACCAATCCCCTGAATCTGGAAAAGCTGAGGAAGGAAGGTGACGACCTGTCGGCAGGTTACGACTTCTCAATGCTTTGTCACATCGTTTCAGCGGGAAAGAATCTGGCTCCTGATTTATTTTACTGGGTCAGGGACAAGCTGAAAGTAGGTCCCCACGATTGCTGGGTTATGACAGAAGCGGGGATGATCTGCATAGCCAACTATCCTTCCGAGCAGATCAAGCTTGGATCAATGGGGAAGCCTTTTCCTGGGATGCAGGCGGCCATCATTGATGAAAAGGGTGAGGAGCTTCCGATAATAACTTTGGGCGAATTAGCCTTCAAGGCTGAGTGGCCGTCGATGATGGCGGGTATTTGGGGCGATGCCGCCAGGACAAACTCATACTTCAGAGGAGAATGGTTTGTAACTGGAGACTTGGCCCTGAAAGATGATGATGGCTGTTACTATCATCATGGGAGACTAGACGATTTGCTAAGAGTTGGATTTAGATACATAGGGCCGTATCTGATCGAGAAAGTAATCCAAAGACACCCGGCTGATGATGAAGTTGCCGTTATTCTCAAGAAGAACCCGAACAAAGATTTATCTTTCAAGGCTTATGTTACTGTAAGGAATGGCGAAAATAAATCATCCAATTTGTCCGAAAGGATAATGGAATTCCTGAAAGAATCGATGAGTGACGAAATACCTTTGCATGAAGTAGAATTCGTAAAGGTTTTACCCAAATCTTCAACCGGCAGGGTTTTGCGTCGAGTCCTGACCGCATGGGATCTAGGGCTTCCAAGTGGTGACTACACAAAACTTTCCGACTGTCAAATAGAAATCTGAGAAAATAATATCCGGGATCAATAGTTGGTCTGTCGCAACTTCAATGTAAAGAATCTGCACAGGTTTATGCCGATCTGCGGGTAAATCCTCATTATTCCCTGGAACTGTTGGTGTCTCAATACGTAAGCCAGCGTAGGGGTTGCCGCCACACAGGTTGCGTTAGGGGCCATCCTGGTGAAAAGACTAAGTTCACCCATGAATGATCCGGGTCCGATGGTAACCTTCTCGACCTGTTCCTCTGTTCCATAACCCTTGTAGATAGTTATGTCGCCGCTCACTATTAAATAGATTGACGAGTTTTCTTCCTGCTCGCGTATAAGGACATCCCCAGGGGAAAATGTTTCCAGGCTCACGACTGACGCTATGGCGTGAAGTTCTCTCACTCCCATCCCTTCAAATATACTGAAGCTCTTTAAATTATTGATTTTGTCGATAATTTCTGGCATCACTCCTACCTCTTTGTTCACGCGTCTCAATGCATACATCGCAGCCTGTCTTACTTCCTCTGATTCATCATTCAGTTTAGCTTCCACAACTGGTATGAAAGATTTTTCAGGAAATGTCTCGGCTATTACAAGTATGGATATGAATTTTTTTACCGGATCATCGTCGCTGGCAAGGAAAGTCAGCACCCGCTGATGTGTTTCCTGGCGCATCAATGGGAATAGCCTCCGTCCTTTCATTATCTTCTCATCCAAAGGTATGTCTTCGATCAAAGGAATGAGGAAAGGAACAATCTCTCTGGCAACTGAATTCTCAACCAATTCTATGGCTAATGACGCAGTTTCGCTTTGGAGAGCCTGATACATAAGTCTCATATCCGCATGAGACACCCATAAAGCGTAAAATATCAGACTGAGTGTTTCCTCATTGTCCTCTTTCAGGTACTGAATCAACATCGTGACCACCGGGGATTCGGGCACGGAATTAAGATCATGTATGGCCACGAGATTGGAATATGCGCGCTGAAGTTCCTGACCCAGAAAAGGGACTGACTCAAAATTTCTGAGTCCTGATAGTCTTATTATCTCCAGGATGGCCTGTTTGGAACGTGTCTTGCCTTCCAGGAGGGAAACTTCGAGATAAGGCAGAATGTCCTCTCCATAACACATCAAAGCTTCCATTGAAGACTTTCGGACTTCATCGTGCTCGTCACCCAGAAGGCTGATCAGTTTGTTGACTGCCCGCATGTCTCTGGACACCGTGCAAGACGAGGCCGCTTCCGCCCGCGTCAGCGGATTAACGTCGTCCAAAAGCGCCAGAGCGACGTCGGGCGCTATGCGTGGCGCTTCAATTATAAGGGTGTCTTCTGGTTTATCAGATCGGACCTCTACTGAAACCGGTCCATATTGAACCGCCCCTGAACCGCTGTCGAAAGCCCTGACCGACTCAATCTGGTCAAAATCAATCTCTCTCTCCACAATTACCTGTTTTAATGTCTTCTTGTAATGTTTCCTGAAGACCAGAGTCTCGTAAAGCCAATGTAAAGCTAGGGCCAGGGCCACTGCGGAAAAATATCTGGCGCTGAGCACGGGTTTAAGGAAAATCATGATTAACGATCCGGCCAGCATTCCAATTTTGAGGACGGTCCCTCTGACAAAGGTACGACTCCACGTCTGAAGTTCAGATGGAATGATATTGAAAAAAATCTTGTTCACCGGTCCAGCTATCGCTCGCTGGATCAGGATGACCGAAAATTGACCGTAGGCTGCCATGAATATATTGAAAAAGCCGAGAAGCCCAGCAAACAGAACAGTGAAGTTCAAAGGCTGAATCAACGCTGAGTTGGTCAGACCAATTGTCTGATATATTCGTCCCATGAAAAAGAGCAGAAAGAATGAAGCTAGAGTGGTGCAACCTCTGAAAATGCTCAAAAACGATATGAGCGCCTGTTCGGAATGAAATGTAGCCGTGGCAATTTCGCTAAACTGATAAAAGAATATGGGCAGAAGTATGTTGGGTGTTAAACCGATTATGATCAAATACCTGATTATGGGATACTTGGCCATCAGAGCTGGCACTTCAGTGATGCTGATGGTGCTGGCCTTGACGCTGGTGGTCCGGACATCTTTCTTGGGGCTGAAAAAACCTGAGCCGGTCATCATGGTATACCCGCCTACGGCGGCTGAGGTTAACGCAAAAAGAATCAGCGTCTGATCTTCTCCAAAATACATTGTGAAGGGTTTTGTGCCAAAACTGCCTATTGTGGTAGCCAAAACCTGAAATGCAGTGATAAACGGGAATATTCGCTTGCCCTGCCTCGCGTCAAAAAGATCGCCGGCTACATTCCACAGATAAACCAGCATAATCGAATCTAACAGATAGAGGAGCTGATAAAGTATGGGGTAGGCGATGGAGTAACCTGCCTTCACCATAAAAAAAAGGATTATGCTCGAAACCCCGTAAAACAGCATGAACCAGGAGAGAATGGAATAATCAAGAAACCTTCGGCCCAAACGATTGGCTACGCCAAAGACTGCAAAAGTCAGAAGGGCATTTATGACCAGCATGTAGGGTATGTATTGAGGGCCATACCTCTTCAGGAATGCCGCATCAACATAGTTTCTGAAAAAGGCCAGACCAAGAGCGGAAACAAAGAAAATACCCGATATCCAAATGAACTTGCGATACTCATGCGGGTAAACTTTCAGATATTTTTCCAGTAGATGTTTCATGAGAATTTCTTTGACTTATCACCAGATGATTGATTACGCGTCCTAATGAGAAAGACTTACAGGCAAAGCCTTCTTGTCATTCCGAGAGAATTCTCGACAGAAACCATTTGGGAACAAGGAGGTGTCAGTTTTTTGTGAACCCTTCGGAATCCAATGATTCTTTAACTTTACGTCCAGAGCCTTTGGGGACCCTCATGAAAGTTGCGTTGGGGTAACGCCTGTCGAATTTCACAAATGCGCCAAAGGCCGGATCAACACCTGGATTGAGTTCCCATAATTCCCGAGGGGTTTGCCTGGTCCACTGCGATAACGTTCGTAATGAAAGGTCTC
>CAZGVM010000099.1:9238-11733 GCA_964528855.1 uncultured Desulfomonile sp.
GGTCTCGGGACAATTTTTGTTTGTCGATAAGATCAAATGATATTGCAGGAGAAGGCGTAATATCAACATCAAAAAATTTCCGGTTGTCGCTGATGATCTTGAGAGCGATCATTCTCGGGATGATGGTTTCCGAAAAAGTAGGAGCCAATACATCCCAGAAGCCAAAACCTGGATTTTTCTTGACAAGTTGCTCGATTCTTTCGGCGCCGTCCACAAAAGCCGCTGTCGAAAATAACCAATCGAATTTTGGATTCTTTGTCCGTATCTGGTTAAATATCCCAGACGCCAGTTTCGTTGATATTACTGGATCTCTTCGGTCATCCCACTCATTGGATGCAGACCATGGCTGGCCGTTGTTCTTGACTGATCCGAGATTCCACCACCCATAACCACCTGATTTTGTTTTAGAAGTGGCCGACAGATCACTGAGGGTAGCTGAAAGATAAAGCAAATCTACGGGCAACTTTTCCTCTGAAAGCGTAGCGCTGATCAACGGGCCGACGCTCGACATTCGTTCAAGCGCTTCCATCAGGGTTGCACGTCTATCCATAAGCAAATAGTTGATCTGCTCCTCGATTCTCGCCTTAACCTCATGCCGCTCCAAAGGTATACGTGAGCCCGCAAAAACCAAATCGTCCTTTTTTATTTCCGGAGGGATATGATAGTAAGGCCTGGTCAGTACGTTGGGTTTTGCTAATATATTTCCAGGCCCGACCAGAAAGATTTCTATTATGATTATGACTGTGACGGAGGCAAGTTTGAGTATTCCGGCTCCAAGATTCCTTTTGGGTGATATCCGAGTTTTCATGAAGCCACACAATAATGGATATAAAAGGTTTTATCAACGCAGGCCGGATTGAGCCGCAGTGTCGTCTCCAATCAGCCCGTGTGGTCCCCATACACACAATTACTTGTTGATGTTCTCTTTCAATTCCTTGCCTGCTTTAAAAAATGGAAGCCTTTTGGATTGAACCGTAATTTGCTCACCTGTTTTGGGATTGCGGCCCGTATAACCCTTGTACTCCTTGACTACGAAAGAACCAAACCCTCGGATTTCTATCCTGTCGCTTCTTTCCAATGCCTCAGACATGGTGTTGAATACCATATCGACTATTTCCTCTGACTTACGCATTGGAAGCTCTGTTTCTTTAGATAATTGCTTTACCAAATCGGATTTATTCATAATTGTCTCCGTATAATGTTGATCTTGTGTTTGTGTCTGTATGAAGCAACCTTTTGAAAAAAGGCATAACCGCTTTTTCTTGAAACACCAGTGTCATGACTCAATCGAAGAATAGCCTTCGCACTGGCCTTTTCCTTGCCGTTTCATGATGAACTGAGAACGTTCGTTCTTGACAACTGCTTTACGGACCGATTCTTGTCGCAAACAATTGGCAAGCCATATTTTTATTGTCTAATCCTTAGAATGTCAAGATAAATTGATTATGTTGACTTCCACGGATTTGACCGCATAATGGGACAATTCTCTGAGAGTGATCCGTCCATCCATCTGAAGGGATCGACTATGATTTATTTTGCAGACCTGCACGTTCATTCCAGATACTCCATAGCCACATCTTCAGAGAGTGATTTACAGAATTTATTCAAATGGGCTTCGTTCAAGGGAATCGACGTTCTTGCAACGGGCGATTTTACCCATCCTGAATGGCGCAAGGAAATTGAAGAACGCCTGGAACCAGACGAATCGGGCCTTTTTCGCATGAAGAAATGCTTCATCCAGCAGGAAGAATCGTCTCCCAAAACCTTCGTGCAGCAAAATATCCGTTTTATTCTGAACGTGGAAATTAGCTCGATTTACAGAAAAAACGGCAAGGTCAGGAAAATTCACAACCTGGTCTTTATGCCGGACTTTGAGTCCATGAACAGGTTTTGTCTGCGACTGAACTCAATAGGTAATCTGAATTCGGATGGACGCCCCATACTTGGCCTTTCTGGCAGGAATCTACTTGAGATAGCCATGGAAGTATCCGAAGAAAGCTTCGTTGTCCCGGCCCACATATGGACTCCCTGGTTTTCTCTACTGGGAGCCAAATCCGGGTTCGATTGTGTGGAAGAATGTTTCGAGGATCTTTCTGAGCACATATTCGCCCTCGAAACAGGCCTCTCCTCCGATCCTGACATGAACAGGCGGGTTTCAATTCTCGATGGTTATACTCTGATTTCGAACTCGGACACACATTCGCCCATGAAACTTGGCAGAGAACTTAACATATTCTCTGGAAAGCCTGGCTATTTTTCAATTCGAGATTGCCTAAAAAGAGGTGGTCCCGGGACAAGCATCTCTCTGGATGGACAGACGCTGGTAAGTTGTCTCGGTTTGAAAGAAAGCTTGGATCATGAAGATGACAATTTTATTGGAACGATTGAATTTTTCCCTGAACAAGGCAAATATCATTGGGATGGACATCAAAAATGCAATTACCGGTCAAATCCATTAAAAGTTCCAGCCCCCGATCCATGTTGTCCGGTATGTG
>CAZGVM010000100.1:0-11726 GCA_964528855.1 uncultured Desulfomonile sp.
AAGACTAATGTGTAAAGGTGTATACTGAGCTAATATAAAACAGCGGTTAAATAGGGCCTACTGAACGGCAATAAAACCCTTTAAATACGTGCGTTTGCGCACCATAAATGATATAATAAGTGCAGGAAAACTGGTACAAGCGGATCAAAAACCTTGCACTTGGAGTTGATGAGATGTACATAAGAATGCCGATACAGAAACATTTTGATTGTGATGAATTCAGGACATTTGACGTAACCCTGGAAAAAGAAAACCGCTGGGTCCAAATGGGGGACATAATTCCATGGAACGACTTCGAAGAAGGCTATGCCAAGAACTTCAAGAAATACGGAGAGATCGCTTTTCCACTAAGAGTGGCCCTTGGAGCCCTGATCATCCAGGCGAAGCTTGGACTGACAGACGAGGAAACGGTTTGCCAGATAGCAGAGAATCCATACATGCAATACTTTTTAGGCTTTAAGAACTTCAAAGCCGGTCGCCCCTTCCACCAATCGCAAATGACATACTTCAGGAAAAGGATCCCGTCCGAAGCAATCATGAAAATCAACGATGCCATTGCGGGAAAGGCATCGGCACCCGAAAAGAAGGAAGAAGAGGAAAACGCCGGTGAACTGATCATCGATGCCACCTGCGCACCGTCCGACATGCGGTTTCCCACCGACACCAGACTATTAAATGAAGCAAGAGAAAACCTTGAAGACATAATCGACACCCTGCACAAACCCGATACGGGAAAAAAAAGAAAGCCCAGAACCTATCGGGTAAAAGCCAAGAGAATCCATGTGATTCTTGACAAACAGCGTAAAAAGACCAGCAAGGCAATCCGTAAAACCATCAAAAAGCAACTTAGTTTTGTAAAACGCGACCTTTCCACCGTCGATAAATATCTTAAGCAGAATCCAGAGAGAGAAAACCTGTTAAACAGCAGACAATGCAGACACCTTGAAACGATCCGCCTGATTTACGCACAGCAGTGGGAAATGTTCAAAAGCAGAACACACACCGTCAAAGACCGGATAGTCAGCATTCACATGCCTCACATTAGGCCGATCGTCAGGGGCAAGGCAGGAGCGGAAGTAGAATTCGGAGCCAAAATACTATCCACAGTAGTAAACGGTTTCAGTTTCCCCGAGCACATCGTAGCACATCGCCCGCAACTGATAGACCTCTCCGCTGTAGGGATAGACTTTCGCCGCATACTCCAGGTCCTCAAGCGCCATGGGATGATTTTCCATCTCCAGGTAAACCTTGGCGCGCTTTAGCCTGGCCTCAAAATGATTCTGATCTATACCGAGCGCCTTGGAATAAGCCTCAATGGCCTCGCCTGTCCGGGTCTCAGAATGGAGTATGTCACCCATTGTTATGAGAGCAGGTACAAATGACGCCTCATTCTTCAGCGCAATTTCAGCATAATCCATGGCTTTCTGAGTGGCGCCCTGCCTGAAAAAAGCCTCCGCTAACAACTGATACGCCGTCGGCTCATCCGGACACAATTCAATCGCCTTCTCAAGATCCGATATTGATCTTTTGAGCTGTTGATCATTGAAATAGAGACTTCCTCGAAGCAGGAGACCTTCCAGATTGTCCGGATCAAGCCTCAACGCCTCGTCCAGATCTTCCAAAGCTCTGTCCTGGCGAGCCATTACCTTGAAAATGTAGGCTCTCTTGGTCAGTAATTGAGGATCGTCGCTTCTTATTTCGAGCGCTTTGTTCACATCAGACAGCGACGCCAGTATATTTCCCGTCTGGAGTTGAAGGGCCGCCCGGTTTATGTATGGCAGAGGATTATCCGGATCCAGCACAATGGAACGACGGAGTTTTTCCAGGGCCTCATTGTACCGCCCCATCATAATCAGCATGCTACCCTGGTTCAGGTATAGTATCGCGTCATCAGGATCAACGTGCTCCGCCTTCTCATAATCCTTGAGGGCCATTTCCGGCTCATTCAACACCCTGTGCGCCTCGGCCCTGTACCAGTATATTTCCTTGAGATCGGCGTCGTGCTCCAGAGCCTTGTTGAAATCCGTCAAGGCCTTGTTCGGCTCTCCATTCTTGAGATATGAAAAACCCCGCCTTAATAAGGCCTGGGCGTTCTTGGGATGGATTTTGAGCAAATTACTCATCTCGACGATGGCCGATTCAAATTCACTTTCTTCCACAAATATTGCGGCCCTGCCGAAATACGGACCTTCGTTAAGGCCGTCAAGGGATGCGCTCAAATCGAATAGCCTACGGGCCTCCTGAAAATCCGGCTTGTAGAAATACACAAGACCGAGAGATGAAAGAATCGAGGCGCTATTGGGTTTGAGCCTGTTCGCCGTACTCAAATCTTCCTGCGCGCCCTCAAAGTCCCTAACCTTTATTTTAACTTTCCCCCTCAGTTCCAATAGTTCAGCGTCATTCGGATTTGCAGCAACTACAAAGCCATAGTCTTCCAGCGAACCATCCAGGTCGAAAATCCTCTCCCGCGCTTTTGCCCGGACAACCCTGAGTTGGCTGGAACCTGGATCGGATTCGATCAGTGCGTCAAGCATCTCTATCGCTGGGTGGACCTTCCCTTGGTCCAGCAGTCGAGTCGCCTCTTCAATCGAGGCCCTTGTTTCCTTTTGACCACAGGACGTCGCTCCCAAAAAAAAGGCGCCGATCAAAAAGGTTAGAGCCAAAAATCCGACTGCGCCCGTTTGTTTTATTCGCATCTGATTGACCGGCTCCGTCTCATGTATATCCAGAATGTCTTCAGTTAGAACAAAGTCTAGGTTCACCAGAAAATTTTGTCAATGACATCGCGAAACAATTGAGACTTTTTTTCATGCTCAACATATAGTTATAGCTATAATCTTGAATATTTTTAGATTTTATGCACAAATAGATTTAGATAAAGACTTTAATTATTTGATCCAATTGAATAACTTACTACAAGATATCTAAAAACAGGAGTTAACGAATATGCAAGCGGTTTGGGAACTGATGGGACAACTGGAGAGATTCTTTCAACTCAATTTTCTCTTTTCGGGACTGGAAGTATCGTCTACCGTCATCTTGCTGGCCCGGCTGACGACCCTGGTCATTTTTGGCATTGGGTTGGTTTGGTGTGTTTTCAGTGTATTGATGAGATTTCTTGATTGCGTTCAGACTTTGTTGGGCAATCTGGGGCCATTACCTAAATCGTTTTTCATTCTTTTACTTTTCATAATACCTCTTTCGCCGGATAGCCTTGGAGGCAGATGGATAGGTTATATTCTGCTGACTTTAACCGTTATGGGGCTGGCGTTGTCTTTGGCTGTGATAATAGTGGCCTGGAAATACGGGATAGATCAGACCTTGAGATTCATCCACAGCCTTAGGGGGCGACGCTGGACAGACGCTTCAGAGTCGGACGAACGGGCAAATGCTGTTCCTGAGAACATCATTCGTCCGACCGTCATGAGTGTCGGTGGTCATGATTGACACTGTTATGACGCTATCCGCTAATTCGAACCCTGTTTCTCTCACAAACAGCCATCTTTAATCGATTACTTTTTTTCGACCTGAATGAGGTATTTTACCTCAGTGTCAGACTCCTTGGGGTGGTCGGTAACCAGATCGATCTTTCCGGCATAAAAGGCTCTATTTGGTTCCGGCTCAAGTTTCACAACGACTTCAAGGGAAACCTCCTTATGCGGCCCTACTTCTATGGCGCCTGGACTGATGGTAGCGGAAAGTTCACCTGGAAGAGTCTTTAGGCCTTTCACATTGTAAGTTTTGCCTGATACGTTTGAAATTTTTAACGGAAAACTGACCGACTCAACACCCGAACTAACCTTTTTCCCGAGGGTGGGCGGGTCAATGGCGAGTTCCCTGATTACGTCGGCGAGCAGAGTCAGTTTCACCACGGGATTTACAGGATCATTTGTCGAGACCATGATACTTTTTTCTTTTCTCCCAGCCTTGAGACCATCGGTGTCAAAAGAGGCTGAGATTTTGCCTGTGCCCTTGGGAGGGATTTCCTTGCTGCCCTCGACAGCCTTCGTGCATCCGCATGTAGAGTGGAGATTTTTTATGATCAGTGTCTGATCTCCAGCGTTGACAAACGGAAACTCCGCTGTAACCGAGTCCCCGTAGAGGATTTTTCCGTAATCATGCCTTGACTTTTCAAACTCTATCCTCGGTCCATCAGTTGCCATTGCCGATGATGAGATGAAAATGAAGGTTGCGGTCACAAGCCTTATTATGAATCCGGGCAAAATGTTCTCCTTTTCAGAATATCCATGAGATGATAAAATTGGGTCGTTTTCGGCGTGGAGACATATCAGTCCCAATTTTCATGACGTGATTACAGTCAAATTTTTTTCGCCGATTTGGAAGCCGACTGAATTATATAGCCCCTTGTCACATTATCAAGTAGATTGTGGGCAACTGCGCTGGCGGTAATCCTGAAAATCGAATGTTTTCTGGTGTGTTGGAACGGAGATAAAAAATGGCTGAAAACTTCGCCAAACCTGTTTGCAAAGTGTGCGGGATAGCAGAGGCTTCCTTTCCTGACGAAGACGCCGTATTCTGCCCGGAATGCCTCGAACTTTCGGAACAGTTATTTGACAGGGAAATGCGACGTGTCGAGTTGATTCGCATAATCAGAGGCCATGATGTAGAGTTGTACGACATAAAACATCCGGACTCGAACGCGGATGACGACCATTGCGGTCAGGTGATACTCATTAAAGCCGGACAAGGTTTCGAAGTAAAGATATGTCTCAGGTCCGACGCGTTGGACTGGATGGACAAACTCATGGACCCTGAAACGGGATTCACATCACCGGACAACAGACTCGACGCACTAATCGGGAATGTGTCTCTATTGATCGAGAGTTGGGGCGGTGGCCCTTATTACGTGGACCTGTTTTCAGTGGATAAGGTTTTCAGCACTGAGGGCGAGCTTTAGGCTTCCGTTAATGGGCGCAGGTGATTTTTTTACGGGAATAATCCGATTCCCGGGCCGGAAGGGTTCATGCGCTGGCGAGTCAGACGCCCCTTTTTAAAAACATTCTTCTTTCGGAATGTTACTGACAATATTTTTTGAAGACTGTTATCGGAGTAGGCGCGTGTTTGGTATATCGATGTGGGAAATGGCCCTGATCATACTGGTTGGCCTGATATTTTTGGGACCACGCCAGCTTACTGAAACGGCGAGGGCTGTGGGAAGACTTTTTAGAGAAGTGCAACGAATGGCGGCGGATGTAAAAGATAGCATCGACCTGGACGCTCCGCCCCCTCCTAGGCGAACACCTGCTCCAGCGCCCGCAATACCTGCTGACACGCTGCAGCCTCCCAAAAATGTGGACAAGGACATCCTCAGCTTAACAGGTGAAAAATCCGGACCTGATTTTTACGCCGAACTCCTGGAGAATTCCGTCGAGGACAATCTCAAGCCTTCCGAACCAACTGCCGACACAAAGCCTGAGGCGGCTTTCAAAGTCGAAAATATCTCTCCTGATGATTCGGTCGGAGTTGAAAAACCTCAGAAGTCCTCATGAGAACTAAACATTGACGCATTCCTCTTTCGCAGGAGCGAGGAAGGATTTGAATTTCTAACGCAATGCGTCCAGCCTGTCCATTCCATAGGCCAGAGCCGCAATCATTACACCGCAGTTTATCTTTCCACTCTTGAGATAATCGCGTATCTGGACGGCAGGGACCAGCACGGTCTCCAGCTCTTCAGTCTCGTCGGGATTGAACATTCCTTTGGGCTCGGCGTTCCCGGCAAAAAAAACATGGAATTTGTTGGTGAAAATGGCCGGTAGAGGATACATCCAACCTAAGGGCTCAAACTTTGGCGCCAAGTATCCCGTTTCTTCCTCGAGTTCTTCCCGGGCGCTCTGCTCAGGCGTTTGCCCGGGTTTTACCAAACCACCCGGCAGCTCCAGGGATAAACGGGAAACACCGTGGCGGTACTGGTTCACCAGTATCACTTCATTCAACACCGTCAAGGCTATGACGGCCACCCAGTCCGGTGAATTCAACACCTGAAATTCATGAACATTTCCGGTTCGTGGTGATCGACTCCTGTTAATGTTCACCGAAAACAGGTTGTAAGAACCTACTTCGGTGGTTTCTATCAAATCCCAGGTGAGTTTATCGGTTTTCTTTTCTCCATCCATGTTCAATACCTTTAATATACGGATTGCGTAGAAATTGTTTCAGGAGAAGGGATTGCGTCCCGACTTTTCACTTTGGGTTCCAGGCTGAATTATCGTCGTGATTTGAGTTCAACCTGCGGTTCTTCTTTCTTGCGCCCCACGGACAGGCTCTGATACAAACGCCGCAAATGGGGCTTTCGACAAAAGGAATTTCGACCGCGTTTCCAGTTACCCTTTCGACACATCTTCCAAAGTGCAGGGCTTCATCCCTATCCGAATAGTGCCATCTGGTATTGACATCCTTGATGGCCTGAACGGGGCAGGCCTCGGCACAGGACACGCATTTTCCACATCTGTTCCGCGCCGGTTTGTCGGGCCTCAGGGGCAGATCGGTCAAAATGGTTACAAGCCTTATTCTAGGACCGTATTCAGGACTCACAACCAGAAGACTCTTGCCCTGCCAACCTATCCCTGCCGCCAGAGCGACCGCTTTGTGGGAAATGTATGAGGTCCACTCCTGTCTGTCCAGCACCTGAGAGGCCGGAATCGGCAATGCCGACGCCTTGTGGTCCTGAATGAACTGCGACACCCTCAGAGCGATGTCATCCAGCAGAGCGTTTACCTTTAGATAATGTTGCTGGTACAATGGAGTAGGCCCGGTCTCGATCGGATCTATGACTCCGTCAGCCAGTCTGACAGCTATACTCACTGCCCGTTTGTAGTTCTTCATAAGATCCCCGGGCGCTGTAGGCAATCCGTCAAGCAACCCCAAGTCGGCTATTCCCACTAGATCAGCGCCCATATCCCGCGCATATCCCTTGATTTCTCTATTGTCCAAAACCTGAACTTCCCTTCTGAATCAAATTCCGTCCAAACACGCTTCGGGGTTTGACGGAAACATCGTTTATCTGTCAAAATGAGAGGTCTTGACTAAACGCTTTTGATCAATCGTTTAAAGCGCCTGTCATCTCGGAGTGAATCAGACCGTTTGTCGCCAGTATGCTTGGACTGTCAAGCGCCATGACTTGGCCGAATCTGTCGGTGACCAGACCCCCGGCCTCTTTAACAAGTAGTATTCCTGCCGCTATGTCCCAGGGCTTTAATTTCAGTTCCCAAAAACCGTCCAGACGTCCGCAGGCTACATAGGCCAAATCAAGGGCCGCCGAACCCAGACGTCTCATGCCTTGAACTTTAGGCAATACCCTCGAGAATTCCGTAAGGTTGTTCTCGGATGAAAAAGCTTTGTCATACGGAAAACCTGTACCGACAATGCTTCTGTTGAGTGTGTCGGCTCGGGACACTTTCAGGCGACGCCCGTTCAGAAAAGACCCCTCTCCTCTCACGGCATGATATGTTTCAGCTTTTAGAGGATCACAAACGACCCCGGCCTCAATCTTACCCTGTTCGATCAGCGCAATCGAAATGGCAAAATGGGGATAGCCATGAGCATAGTTCACGGTGCCGTCCAGAGGATCTATGACCCAAAGCCAGGGCGCCCCTTTTATTTGTTCCGGCGTTTCTTCAGCCATGATGTCGTGTTCCGGAAATCTCCGTCTTATCTCGCTGATGATGGCCCTCTCCGATGACTTGTCCGCATTCGTGACAATGTCTATTCCACCAATGCGGTCGTCCTTTGATTCAACCATCAGTTCGCCATTGAAATGGGACATGAGGATGTTGCCTGAAATTTGGGCCAGGCCGAGCATGAATGTCCTGAGTTCGTCTCTATCTATTTTATTAAACATTTCTTTGTGTATCCCGTGCTTTTGATTGACTCCGGTTCAATCGCCGCTACGTTGAGTCACTTCGGTGATCAATTCTCCTCTGGCAAGCCGGATTCTCAACTTGTCCCCCGTTTCTACGGAGGTCGAATCCGTGACGGTCTTGCCGTCATCCAGTCTGAACGTTATCGAATAACCGCGAGCCAGCACCTTCAACGGACTAAGGCTGTCAATCCTTCCGGCCAACGAGGTTAGACCGCTACGGGCCTCGAACAGTCTGGAGTTGATTATCCTTGAAAGCCTGGAACTCATGGCATGGACAGCCTCATCGCACGCCTTGAGTTTCTGCGCCGGCAACTCGATTCTCAGGCGTTTTCTGAGACCATGGTAGTCGAATGTTTTTCGTTCAATGTCCCGCCGGATTGCATTCCTCAGTCTGATCGTCATGTCGTCCAGAGACTGGCGCCTCAGGACAATGGAACGACGAGGGTCGTATAGCCGCTTGTACCACTCGTCCAGAGCTGAGGACCGTCTTTCCAGGCTATTGTAGACACTGTTTTTGAGTCGTGAAAACAGACTTTGCGCCGACATTGCAAGTTCGGTGATGTCGGGGGCCACCAACTCTGCCGCCGCCGAGGGGGTCGATGCCCTAACGTCAGCCGCAAAATCGGTCAGGGTAAAATCCGTTTCATGTCCTACTGCGCTCACTACAGGCTTTTCGCAAACAGCCACTTCACGGACCACTTCCTCTGAGTTGAACGCCCACAGGTCCTCAACAGACCCGCCACCGCGGCCGATTATTATTACATCCACCTCATTGATCCGACATAACCGGCGAAAAGCGCCCACTATTTCCTGGGGCGCCTTGTCTCCCTGGACAGATGTGGGACTAACCAGAACATTTATGTGAGGAGATCTTCGATGGATTATTTTGATTATATCCCTTACAGCCGCGCCCGAAGCGGACGTCACGACTCCGACCGTGCGCGGGAATTTCGGCAGGACCCGCTTTCCGGTTTGATCGAAAAGGCCTTCCGCTGCAAGCTTCATCTTTAGCTGCTCGAATGACAGCATCAGACTCCCGAGCCCCGCCGGTTCCACCGTGTCAATTATGAACTGGTAATCCCCGCGTGGACCATAAACGCTTACCCTACCCCAGGCAAGGACCTGTAAGCCGTCCTCCAGTCTGAATTTTATGAAACGGCCCTGGAGCTTGAACATCACGGAGCGTATCTGGGCCGAATCATCCTTCAGAGTGAAGTATGAATGACCCGACGGCGCCTTTTTGTAATTGGATATCTCGCCCTTTATCCAAACTGAGGAAAAATTCGATTCCAGCGTTGATCGAATCTGTTCCGTCAATTCCGCAACCGTGTAGATTTTTCTGGAGGGTAATTCCATGACAGACCCTTATCTCATCAGACCGTCTCTGATTTCGTCAATTCTCGTCTTCCACAACTTTACCGTTTCAAGCGCTATTTTCGCCCTAAGCTCCTTTTTCTGCCTGCGATTGCGCACAGGAACATCATCCATCATGCCGTAATTGACGTTCATGGGCTCATATTCCTTTAGCGGCTCGTCTCGGGTGTGTTTAATCAAGGCTCCCGTTGCCGTGCTCGATGGAGGAATTTCCGGTTTCACGTTTTTTGCCAGAAGCGCAGCGTATAGCCCTACAACGTATCCCGAAGCGGTAGATTCCACGTAACCCTCGACTCCTGTTATCTGACCGGCAAAAAACACATGCGACGCCTTATTGGCCCTTGAAAACTCATCCAGCGCTTTCGGGGCGTCCAGGAAAGTGTTCCGGTGGACGGAACCCAGGCGTTCGAATTCGGCCTGCTCCAGTCCCGGTATCATCCTGAAAATTCTCTGCTGTTCAGGGTATGTCATCTTGGTCTGAAACCCTACAAGGTTATACAGGGTTCCCTCAGCGTTTTCAGCCCTGAGTTGAACGACTGCGTACGGCCTTCTCCCGGTTCTTGGGTCAATCAGCCCCACAGGTTTCATCGGACCGAAACATAGCGTCTGTCTACCGCGGCGAGCCAATTCCTCAATTGGCAGACACCCTTCGAAATGATCTATTTTCTCAAAGGGATATGGATCCACTTTTTCAGATTTTATTATCTCTTCCACAAACCTCACGTAGGTCGGCTCGTCCATCGGAGCGTTCAGATAAGCGCCCTCACCTTCCTCATACCTCGAGGCCTTGAACAACTTAGTCATGTCCAGGCCATCGGCAGAAACAATCGGAGCTATTGCGTCATAAAACGAAAGACTCTTTTCCCCGACCAACTCAGCTATGGCGTTGGCCAGTTCATCGGATGTCAGCGGGCCGGTCGCGATCACCACCGGGCCATCACTTGCCCCCGGGATGGATGTTAACTCAGTACGCTCAACAGTTATCAGATCGTTTTGATCGATCTCTTGGGTGACAAAACGCGAAAAAAGACCTCTATCAACTGCCAGAGCCCTACCGGCCGGAACCGCTGTGCTGTCGGCCGCCCTCATGATCAACGACCCCAACAACCGCAGTTCTTCCTTGAGTAAACCCACTGCCGAACCCAATTCAGCCGATCTCAACGAATTCGAACAGACCAGTTCGCCCAAATCAGCCGATTTATGGGCCGGTGAAGACTTGACGGGTTTCATCTCTATCAGTCTGACCCTCAAACCAAAAGAAGAAATTACCGACGCAGCCTCACAGCCGGCTAATCCGCCGCCAACAACCGTAATATTCATTTCTGGAAAACCAAACTGAAAAATCTGTATTGATATAGACGGAGAGAATAGTTGATTGGATCAGGCTTGTCCACAGAGCGTCAATTTTTGCCCCAGGCCAATAGCCACAACCGTTTGGTCGAAAAGAAAGGATTCGGCGCTTTTTCTTCAGCTTTTGCCAACTGTTTTCGCGACAATCTGGAAGCCAGCCTGGTTTCTCCAGGTTTCATGACCACCAAATTAACCGGCGCCGTTCCCGGTCCTATCATTCCCAACTCGCGCGCCGCAGTAAACGAAAGATCTATCACCCTGTCACCAACAAAAGGACCCCTGTCATTTATACGAACTACAATCTCACGATTATTCCTGGTGTTTTTGACCTTTACCACCGTGTCCAGTGGCAGTGAACTGTGGGCCGCCGTCATGTCGAACATGTCGTATGTTTCGCCTGAAGCGGTCTTCTTTCCGTTGAAACCAGGCCCATACCACGAAGCTACACCCTTTTGTTCGTGACCGACTTCAACCTTTTTCATCGTATGATACGTCTGACCATTGATCTTGTAGGATGACGCTATGTTGCTGTGCAACAACGGAGATCTTGACGCACAGCCATTCGACAAGCAGCATAGTACAATCAATACAAATATATATACTTTTTTAATTAATTCTAACATAGCTTTTGTTCATATCAGTCAGTTTATTGAAGTATACCAGACCAGGCACAGGCAAGTCAATAAACAGTTTATATTTTTAATGATTATTAACAGTATGTTATTTGCATTAAATGATGTATTAAATAAAATTATCAGCAGTGATGTTTTAAAACTTGTTTGTTTAAAATTCAGCAGTTAGAATGTTGACAAGGAAGTTTTTAAGGGGTTGAATCAGAAGCGAAAAAAGTTTTTTGGAAACTTTGGGATGTGACTTCGTTGACACGTCTTGTTTAGTGGTTTAATGTTTCATGGTCAATCTTCGTTCGTCTAATGATCCCAACATGGCAAGCATAAACAGGACGGTGTTCCTGAGGTCATTTTTCCTGGAAACCCTCTGGAATTACCCCAGAATGCAGAACATAGGGTTCACGTATTGCATTTTTCATGCTTTGCGGCGAATTCACCATTCAGACCGGGAATTTCGTGAAGCGGTGTCTCGACAGTTGGAGTGCGCAAACACT
>CAZGVM010000101.1:0-11635 GCA_964528855.1 uncultured Desulfomonile sp.
CGCTATCCCTGCCTAAGGTTTCAATAGGGGCTACCGAGGTTCTGCATCGTGGGGGCTTAATAAAATTTGATGAAATACTTCTTGTGGTGACAATGATAAAATATCTGGGTCCAGAAGAAGGTTTCTTCGATCTATGGTGGAATTATCATCATCCCGACGGACCTGACACCTTCAGGAAAATGGCTCTCCAGGAACGACTCTGCAATTTTTTCTATGACGAAGATGGCAAGAGATTTGTGGTCGAGACTGAAAACTCGTTCAGAAAATTCTTTTCCAACCTTCACGAAATAGTGGGACAGACCAGACCATGGACTGAGATAGAATTTGACAGGGCTCTAAATCGTTGTTGCTCCCAGTTCTATCCTCGGGAAAACCTCTGGGAAATGGTCAAGACCAATTCAGATCTTTTTGATTCAAGGTCTAAACTGGACCTGGATTTGAATATGTACGAAGGTATGATCCCGGAGGATTTGAAGCCATTCTACTTGTTCTCAACAGAATTGGGGCACTGTCTGAGTATAATCCCGTCCAATCTGGAAGGAGAAGCGGACGTCAGGGGCCCTTCTTTTTACCTCACTCCCGCCCCGGTCAAGACCGTTTTAAGATGCGGAATCAGATGGCTCCGAGGTTATCCTGTGGCGGCTATTCCTTTCATCCCGGGTCATGGGCTGGCTGCCCCGCCTGAAGACTATGAGTTTTGAATACCCTTACCTCGGAGCGTTTTTATCAGACCCCTTAATTCTATTTAAACCTTTGATTGCCGCTTCATTCAGATGCGCTGAATTCCTTGACACTTCGGGCAGCGATTGTTATTTCTTGGGTTATCTATAACATGCTTCGCTCCTCACATTGTCGGCACTCTCAATTGACTGTCCCGGAGAGCGATGCGAAAGGGTGTATGTCCAATTGGAGGATTCGCAATCAGAAACTCAAGGTCTGGTCAGATGGTTCAAGCGCAAAATGGGTCTAAACAGAATTCCAAAAGAATTACAACAGGTTATAGATGAGAGTGAAGAGAGAGGCTTAATTGATCATGACGAAGGTGACATGATCGAGGGTATTTTTGATCTAAAACAGACTGTAGCCCGTGAAATCATGATACCTCGAACTCAGATTGTCGCAATACCGCGCGATTGTCCATTGGACCAGATACTGAGCGCCATAATTCACTCAGGACATTCCAGGATTCCTGTTTTCAAGGAGAATGTCGATCAAATAGTCGGCATCTTGAATGCCAAGGATCTGCTGCCCTACTGGCTGGATCAAGAAAAAGTTTTTGACATAGATAAAATATGTCGCGAGCCATTTTTTGTTCCGGAAACCAAACGCATCAATGATCTTCTCAATGAATTGCGATCAAAAAAATCTCATTTGGCTGTAATTGTTGACGAGTACGGCGGCACATCAGGCATTGTTACCATAGAGGACATAATTGAGGAAATAATTGGGGACATACGCGATGAGCACGACAGGGAAGAGGACGAATTCCTGCCTCAGGAAGATGGCTCAACTCTAGTAAATGCGTGGGCCAATCTTGATGACTTTGAGGAGTTGTTCGACATAAAGGTTCCAAGAGAAGGATATGACACCGTTGGAGGATTTATAATACACTTGTTAGGTAAAGTTCCTCGCAAAGGAGAGGAAATACTTTTCGAGGATCTGAAAATAAAAATTCAGTCTGCGGACGCTAAACGAGTTACCAGGGTTCTGGTAACTCGATCCTTGATGACGGGATCAAATAATTTGGCTGGCCCCTCGGAAGCAATTCCATGATAAAATCATTGTCGGCTTCAGTGATTAGCGGAGCAGCTCTCGCCCTGGTTTTTCATCCCTGGCAACTCGACTTGATGGTCTGGATCGCTCTCATCCCGCTTTTCTGGTCTATTTACAACTGTGATAATCCTTCGAAAGCCGCCCTGTATGGATGGGTTGCCGGTTTTTTTTTCTTCAGCCTAAACGTCACGTGGGTTTATGACACCCTTACTGTTCATGGGCATTTCTCTGAGTATCTGGCCACCATCATTGTGCTGGTGATGATTGGATGCCTCGCCCTGTTCACCTCTTTTTTTTCATATATCAGCAGGGTTGCCAGAAATTCCGGGTTCTCTTATTGCCTCATTTTTCCTACTGCGTGGGTAAGCGTAGAGTATCTCAGGACGTATGCTCTAACAGGTTTTCCCTGGGACTTGTTGGGATATTCTCTTTCACAGAGTCCAAATCTCATCCAGATTGTCGATATCACAGGAGTGTATGGGCTGTCTTTTTTGATTGTTTTTGTAAACATCGCTGTCCTGGAAGCGCTCATCGATAGGACAAAATCTTTCCCAAGTGTTGTGACCCAATTGGCGGTGGGCATGATACTCATAGCGGTGTGCGCACTCTATGGTTGGATGAAAATATCCGATTACTCAGACAGGTCAAAAAATCAGGTCAGTCGCACTGTCGGTATTTTGCAGGGGGCTATTCCTCAGGGTGTCAAGTGGAGCGAATCACACCGATCGCTCACTTTTTCAAGATATGAAGAACTGGCATTGGAATCCGTGGCAAAAGGCTCTGAATTGCTGATATGGCCAGAAACAAGCGTGCCTGTGGTAATTGGCGGTGAAAATTTGGCATGGATGGCTGCCATAGAGATTTCGAAGAAAGTCAACACCCCAATGCTCATCGGGGCGCCATCTCAAACTGATTCATCCGGTCAGATAAGCTATTTCAACAGCGCTTTTCTTGTGGATGGATCGGAAATATTGTCGGGGTATGACAAGATTCACCTGGTCCCTTTTGGCGAATACATGCCTTTGAACTGGCTGTTTCCAGTGGGCCCTGGGATGGCGGCGCGTGAAGCCGATTTTACGCCCGGGACGGTGATGACCGTGATGAAACCGTTCAATTTTCCGGCTTTCAGCGTTCTAATCTGCTATGAGGCAATATTTCCTGAACTAAGTAGAATGGCAATCAACAATGGAGCTCAATTCCTGGTCAACATTACAAATGACGGATGGTTTGACACAACTTCAGCCCCGTATCAGCATTTGTTCATGGCAAAGTTCAGATCAATTGAAAACAGGGTCTGGTTGCTAAGAGCGGCTAACACTGGAATTAGCGGGGCTTTTGATCCTACGGGGCGACTTGTGGACTCTATCGGCCTGGCTGAATCCGGGTGGATCAACATTCAAATGTCTGCGCCTCGCGATGTGGGGAGTTTTTACACAAAATTTGGTGACCTGTTTGCGTGGTCATGTATAATTGTCTTCTCAATGATTTTGTTTTGGGCTTTGACCCACAAGCAAACATCTGAAGGTATCAGATATGAACCCATTCGCCGTTAGAACTTTGGTTCGCATTATGGCAGGCGTAGTATTTGCCTATGTAGTTTACTGGTTGATAAGCGCCATGGAATCAGTGACTACAATTTTGATGGTGTCTTTCTTGATGGCATATATTCTCAACCCTCTAGTGCTGGCGCTCGAGAAAATACATCTTCACAGATCACTTGCCGCCTTGATTTCTTTACTAATCGTTTTTGCTTTTGTTCTGGGCCTGTTTTTTCTGATAGTCCCGGCAATCGCAGGTGAAATAGCCTCCTTTTCACGCGTCATACCAAGATATGTTGAAACTCTTCAGCGGATATTTTTTGAATTGGTGACCAGATTTGATGTGTCTCTTCCGCAAGATGCGAGCGAATTGTCTGGGCTGGCAATCGAAAAGGGTCGTCAATTGTTACCCGGGCTAACCAGAGCATCCGGACGAATACTTTCTTCTGTTTTTAGTTCAACGATTTCAATGATCACCACGATTTTCCAAATATTGCTAATCCCTATAATTGCTTATTATCTGCTGGTTTCCTTCGAAAGCATCAAAACAGGCGCCATAGAATTGCTCCCTGAATACGCCAGAGAGCCAATAATAAACAAATTCGTGAAAATAGATGAAGTGCTGTCAAGCTTTGTTCGTGGTCAGGTTACCATTTCGTTCATAATGGCTATTTTGTACAGTGTAGGCTTCATTTTCATCGGCATTGATCTGGCGCTGTGGATTGGCATTGTATCAGGCCTGCTCTTCATAGTGCCTTATCTGGGAACCATGATAGCGTTAATATTCGCGCCGATCATGGCATTCGCGAAATTCGGAGACCTTGTCCACGTTTTTTATGTTTTTCCATGGATAGGGTCAGTTCAGGTGCTGGAAACTTATGTTTTGACTCCTAAAGTCGTTGGTCAGGCAGTTGGACTTCATCCTGTTGTATACATAATGGCCCTTGTAGTAGGCGGAAATCTGTTCGGAGTTGTTGGCATGCTGGTTGCCATTCCCGTGACTGCCGTGCTAAAAGTGTTGCTCATTTCAATCCTTCAGGAATACAAGAGTTCGTATTTGTATCATGATAAATCCGGAAAGGAACACACTTCATGACTCGCCTCAGGGCGCTTAACAGACCTGATGACAGATTCCAGACTGACAAGGGCATTCTTTATGTCGTTGCCACTCCGATAGGCAACCTTGAAGACATTACCATAAGGGCTGTTGAAACCCTCAGGCATGTAAATTTAATAGCGTGCGAAGATACCCGGAAAAGCAGGGTTTTGATTAGTCATTGGGGCATTCCAACAAGATTGATGAGCCTGCATCGTTTTAGTGAAGCAAGAAAAATGGAAGCTGTTTTGGGTAAACTCGCCAAAGGCTACTCTGTGGCATTAATAACCGATGCCGGGACGCCTGCTGTCTCAGATCCCGGCAACCGTCTGGTGAGGGCAGCCTTGCAGGAGGGTTACACGGTTTCTCCCATACCCGGTCCATCCTCCATCACCACTGCGCTTTCCGTATCCGGAATGGACTGTTCCTCATTCCTTTACCTCGGATTTGCTCCGCGTAAGGACGCTCAGAGAAAACTCTTTTTTGCAGATCTGGTCAGGCAACAACGCACAGTGGTTTTTCTGGAAACAGCGGCAAGAATAATAAATACCATGGAAGTGGGCTGCGAATACCTGGGCTCGAGGAAAATGGTCCTGTTCCGTGAGCTTACCAAGGTTTTTGAAGAAATAATAAGTGGAGACGCATGTTCGGTGCTTGACTCACTTAAGTCAAGGGATTCCGTTAAAGGCGAAATCACCATAGTAGTTGAGGGCTCATCAGAGATGAGCCCATCAATTGACATTGAAGACGCTGTCGCCGAATTAATGGCGGAAGGGTTATCAGGAAAACGTTTGGCAGTGGAAGCCTATATCAGATTTGGACTAAACAAAACCGCTGTTTATCAAAAATTCCTTGAATTGAAGGATAAAGGTGATTCTTAATGAATCGCCCGGATTCCTTCCGATTGAAGTTGATATGAGCTTCCGTTCAGAAAAAAATGCTATAAAGCCCCGCAGCCCGTCTCATCGCCCTCCGAGCGTGGAGCTGAGTTTTTGTAGTCAAGACTGGCCCTGACAAAACTCGAGAACAAAGGATGCGGATCCATCGGACGCGATTTAAATTCGGGATGGAATTGGCACCCAACAAACCATGAATGAGCCTTATATTCCACCAACTCCACCAGTTGACCGTCCGGTGAGACTCCGCCTGCAATGAGACCCTTTTCTTCCAAAGTCTTTCTGAACTCGTTGTTGAATTCATACCTATGCCTGTGTCTCTCACTAATCGCCGTTTTTCCGTATATTTCATGGCAAAGGCTGTCTGTTGGAATTACACATTCGTAGGCTCCCAGCCTCATTGTTCCACCCTTGTCCGTGATGGAGCGCTGTGTTTCCATCAGATGAATAACAGGGAAAGGAGTTTCGGGATCAAACTCTGTTGAATTGGCCTTGGGAAGTTTGCACACATTTCTTGCGAATTCCACTACTGCCATTTGCATGCCGAGACAAATTCCGAAATAGGGGATATTGTTTTCACGGGCATGTTGCACCGCTTTGATCTTACCCTCTATACCCCTGGAACCAAAACCACCCGGCACCAGTATTCCATCTACATCGTGGAATTGGTCCCCCAATCCGAAGTTCTCTATACGTTCAGAGTCAATGAATTTTAATTTGACCTTGGTCCTGTTGGCTGCTCCACCAGCAAATAGCGCTTCATTAAGACTCTTGTAGGATTCATGCAAATTCACATATTTTCCCACTATGCCGATAGTGACGAACTGCTGTAACGATTTTATGGACTGAATGAAGGCTTTCCACTCATCTAACTGAGGGGCTCTTGTCCAGACATTCAGGAGTTCTACGATTTTTTGATCCAGACCTTCCTCATGGAATTTTAGCGGTAATTCGTAAATGCACTCGACATCTTCCGCTGCAATTACTTCCTCTGGCCTGACATTACAGAACAAGGCTATCTTTTCTTTTATATCTCTTGAAATGCTCTTTTCCGTTCTGCATATAAGTATATCAGGCTGGATACCAACTTCTCTCAGCGTCTTGACGCTGTGCTGTGTCGGTTTGGTCTTAACTTCTCCTGAGGCTTTTACATACGGTAATAGAGTCAGATGGACATACAAGACGTTTTGAGGCCCCAAATCGGCCCGTAACTGTCTGATTGCCTCCAGAAAAGGTAGACTCTCTATGTCGCCTACCGTTCCCCCGACCTCCACTATCGCTATATCGACGCCATTTCCCAAGCCTCTGATTTTATCCTTTATCTCGTCGGTTACATGCGGAATCACCTGAACAGTTGCTCCGAGATATTCGCCGCGTCGTTCCTTCTGAATGACTGCGTCGTAAATCTGTCCGGTGGTAAAGTTGTTCTTCTGACGTAGAATGGCGTGAGTAAAACGTTCGTAATGCCCCAGATCCAGGTCGGTTTCTGCCCCGTCATCCGTCACGAAAACCTCGCCGTGCTGGAATGGGTTCATAGTTCCTGGATCGACATTGATGTACGGATCCATTTTCAACAGGGTCACTGTGAGGCCCCTGCTTTCCATCAATGTTCCAATGCTGGCGGCTGAAAGACCTTTTCCAAGAGATGAAAGCACTCCACCTGTGATGAATATGAACTTTGTGCTCTTATACATTAAACTCTCCAAAGGATTAAATCTCTTCACCTGTGAGTATCCTGAAAATATTGATGTACTTTTCACTTACATTCCTGACAACATCTTCCGGAAGGACCGGCGCGGGCGGTTCCTTATCCCACTCGATGCTTTCCAGGTAATCTCTCACATACTGTTTGTCCAGAGATGGGGGTGACATACCGGGCTGATACTGATCCACAGGCCAAAACCGGGATGAGTCAGGTGTTAAAGCCTCGTCTATAAGCGACCTTTCTCCATCAATCACTCCAAACTCAAATTTAGTGTCGGCAATTATTATGCCTCTTTGTTCAGCCCACCTGGCCCCAAAATCATACAGTTTTAATGAAGCCTCTTTTAACCAGTTAGCGTCTTCGGAGCCCAGGAGATCGATGGCCTTGGAAAAAGATATGTTCTCGTCATGCGCCCCAAGCTCGGCTTTTGTCGATGGAGTGAATATTGGTTCGGAAAGCTTTTCCGCCTGCTTGAGCCCGACAGGCAATTTTATTCCGCAGACAGTTCCCGTTTTCTTGTAATCCTCCCACCCCGACCCAATTATATAACCTCTGACTACGCACTCCACAGGAAATGCTTTGGCCTTCTTTACCAGCATGCTGCGCCCGGCAAGTTGATCACTGAATTCCTGAAGCTCCGGAGGAAAGTCCGTTACATTAGAACTGATCATGTGATTGGGAATCATGTCCTGGGTTTTGTTCATCCAGAAAGCGCTCAATTTATTGAGGACGCTGCCTTTTTTTGGAATCGGATTGGGCAGAATTACATCAAAAGCTGATAGACGATCGGTAGAAACAATGAGCAAGCGAGTTTCGAGATCGTAAATATCCCTAACTTTTCCTCGCCCCAGAAGTTTGAGCCCTCTCAGGTTTGTTTCTTTAACGGGGTTGTTCTTCATGGCAAGCTCTCCGTGAAGGAATTTGAACTATGTGAATAAAGATTGACAAATTATTTAAGCCTTTTAATTTAGCACGGAAGGAATCCCCATGCAATGTGAATCAGGAAATTGTGTACACAGGAAGCATCCATGCCCTGATTGCAGGATGTGTCAGGGATGTTCTGAGTCAAGATGCTCGGCTTGTCGGAACAAAACGGTCCTTAAAAAGAAGAAGAAATTGTCCTTTATTGAACAAATAGCCTTATGGGAATCCATCAACCGGACAAGCGACTGATTTAGGTCATGACCCTTCTTGATTTACTCCACATTAAATCTCTACCGTGCGTGATAACGTTAGTCGGAGCTGGTGGAAAGACTTCTTTGATGTTCGATTTGGCCGCGGGAATCAGCCGACTTGGGCTAAAGGTAATTACCACGACTACCACGAGGATATATGTTCCCACCTCGAATCAGGTCGCATCAGTCAAACTCACCGAGACCGAAAACTGGAAGGAAATAGTCGTAAAAGATCTGGCCCAATTCGGCCATGTCTGCATCGGAAAAGCAATCGAAACTGATTCTAACAAGCTTGTTGGAATTGATGAGGATGAGGTTTTTTCAGCTTCAAGAATCGCTGACTTCACAATTGTTGAAGGTGATGGGGCTTGCAGTTTGTCAGTCAAGGGAACGGAGGCTTGGGAACCCCTGATACCATGCCTCACAGACCTTGTCATCTATGTAATAGGTCTGGATTGTATTGGAAAGCCAGCTAACAAACTCGTGGTTCATAAACCGGCAAAATTCCTTGAGGTCACGCGTCTGAAGGAGAATGAGCGCATAACCCTGGCGTCCTTGGCGACACTGGCCACCCATCCGAATGCCGGATACAAAAATGTTCCGGCAGGCAGTCATTTCTATGTCTTGTTGAACAAGTCCGACATTCTCAAAAACATCAAACAGACCCGTGAACTTTGTTCAATGGTAATGGCGCAAGGAGGAAAAAGGCTAAACGGTGTAATTATATCGGGAGAATACGAATCCGGGAGAATAAGCTCAAGAGTTCTCCCTCAATCCCAGTAACATTCTGGAATGGGCGCTTCAGGAATTGGAGATGGGGTTCATACTGCGCTTGATTGGATGGAAGCTCTGGACTCGGGGTCTTCAATGACTATGTCAACATCTTCATATTGTTCTGAGGCGCTTTGACCAGCCTCAGTCTGAGGATAATCCACTTTAAGATCCATAAAAATCTGCTTTTTCTGAACTGTTTCAAATGGCTTTGAATCCAGCAAAACATTTCCTTCAGGAGACAGAACCTGGATTACGCATTCAGAATTCAAAGGGGCTCCCAAAGCCTGAAAAGCGCCCTTGGAATTTGTTGTTGAGGAAAATTTGTACTGCTCGCTTCTACAGTCGCATTTTACAGTCAAGCCCTCTACTGGAAGTTGACCAACTTTGGATAATACCTTTCCGTGTATGAGGCAACCTTCCGGAAGCATGTGGACGTCAAAGCCCTCTATTTTACCATTCTTGGCTGGAAGTTTTATTGGCCCGTCAGAATTCATCACATAACCACGTTTATATACATTTATTGAATGAGCGCCCCCTTCGTTGGCCTGAACCCTATAAGCGCCACTGTCTGAATTGGTGCGACATGATTGGCCCATTTTGTTGCCGTCTTTGTCTACGAGGTAGACTACTGCCGTGGCCAACCCACTGTTTGAAGGATCTATGACACATCCAGTGACGACAATCTTTTCTTTTTCCCGACGTTCAATTTCTTCAGGACTGGGCATATCTACGGCCGAAGAAAATTTGAACTCTTTGGGAGGCGTCGTCTTTTCCCTCTCAGATTCCGATGATTTCACCTTTTTGGTTTTGCCTTTGGGGTTGCTGGACACGCCGAACTCCGGCAAGGTGTGGTCTTCGCCATCCAGTGGTGTCGGTATAATCTCCTCAGCATTCTCAACATAAACTGATGATACGGACCTCACCGAAACAATCCCGTCTTGCAAAGGCTCCTTGCTCATTCTATAGGATTCCGGGCCTCTGATCGGCTTTCGGAAATTCTTGGGAGGGCTTTTTCTGCCGATTCTTCCAATGAATCCCTCAGCTGCTGATGAATCTCGAGAGATATTTCCACGTAATCTGTTCTGCAGCGATGACTTCAACCAAAAAATTAGCTGGGTTTGAACTGCCAAGTTTAACATCGAGAGGAGAAATACGCCGAAAAGTATCAAATATACAGTAGGATGAAGATGGGTGATGAAATAGAGCAAACTCATGTCTCGGTCCGCCTGAATAGGAGCCCCGGCCCATACCTGAGACGACAGGCACACCACAAGCAGCAACCAGAGAAGAAATGATATGCTGATGCTTGGCATGATTCTTTTAATCATTTTCCAGTTTCAACGTCATCCATTTTATAGGTCAACTTTCCTCCGGGCAAGACCCGTAGGTCGAAGGTCGCAATCAGGAGCCTTTAATGCCTTTAAGAGTCCAATAGTTAGATTTTGTTCCTAAGTCGATTTTCGACGATGTCTATCACTCGATTCAGGCAAAGTAAATCAAAAAATGAATTCTTGGACTAAATTGGTCGATTTTAAGATAAAAAATTGAATGTCGCTTTTAGTGTCAATTAAAATAGTTTTGGTATATTTTAATCTTACCAACCTAACATCTTGATATTAGTGTAGTTCATTAACGCAAGTCTGTTCTGGCAATGTGTAGCTTACCGCGCGTACTTCTGCTGCCTGTAGAATTTGTTTGCATCGTGGCTGAATGGATTAGTGAGATGACCTGCAGGACTGTTGAGGCGCAAGTTCACATTGAACCGGGTCGCACCTCAATAAGAGATTACCGCTTGATGTTGGTTTCTTCCGGAAATTTCAGTTTCTTCCACAATTCGCCCCACAATTCTTTCAATTTAGGCCCCAGTCTATGAATCAGTTTGGTCCAATGGGTTTGCCCGGAATCGAGACAATCAAAAATTTCTTCTATCAATTCGTGTAGATTATATAATTCGTCTTTTGGAAGAAAGGAAACAGCGCCTTTGTCTATGGACTTCTGGAAATTTTCCGGGCTCAAGGCATGGGCCGTAAGCATGACCGCCGGTATCTTGTGTTTTCTGGAATACTCCAGCAGTTCAAATCCCCTAACCCCCATGATGTCCAGTATCACAAGATCCAGATTACCCTTCTTTATAAGGTCCTTCGCTGTTTCAAAGGTAGACGCGCTGATTAAGTCAGCCTCATCAAGCTGCTCGGATATGATCTCCAGAACGTCCGGTTCGTCGTCCACAGCCAGAATCTTTCTGCCGGTTAACAAATCAGTCTTTCCAGTTTGTGGTTGTTCCATCTAAGGCATTCCTCGTTTGATGATTTTGAAGCAAATCAATTAGGCAATATAACGCTTTCATCCGAAGCAAGTCCGGCAGGTCTCTTCCAGGGAGACTTGCCACGACTTGAACCGGACAACAGGCTATTAAACTTTATTCTCCCGAGCCGATTTATCGGCTACAAGATTAATGAAATCTATCAGAAGTGAAAAAACCATGAGGCCACATCCAGCGGACACGGCAAAAACGAATGGGTAATATGCCATCTTGGTAGTTTCGGAAAGCTCGCCCGTGATCCTCATCGTGTTGGCAAACACTGCAACCTGCCAAGTGGCCAAACAGAAGAACATCACCCCGAGCACAAGACCGACCGCTGTAACCATTCTTCGCACAGGCCTTGGAAAACGTGAAG
>CAZGVM010000102.1:0-11589 GCA_964528855.1 uncultured Desulfomonile sp.
GCCTCACCCCTAAACATTGTTCTTTCAGATGCCAATGCTCAAGTCACGGCAAGTCGCCCATACTTACAGACTCCCGTTCACTTTCACCTAACATTTATGAGAGTTTGTATCCGGTTTTACTTAACATCGATGCCATCATTCACCCCATGCAAATAGAAACCGGTTTCGCAAAGTCTCGGTCTTCCTGTTCCATTCACCCGCTGCTCAAGTCAAATTCGCTCAGAATTTGAGCCATTACTCTAGCTTAATTATCAATATTTTAATCAAAACCAGGCTTTGATAATTCTTTAACATGATTATCAGGTTTGACTGACCATGCAGTTATCAGTCAAGCAAAAATGTATGAATCATTTCAAGGTTCAGGAGTGTATTAATGTCATCTAGCACAAAAATGAAGAAGATAACGCTTGAAAAACTTGACGATTCTTCCTCTAGGATTAAATCGGCAAAAATTAAACAAATAGCAGTTTATGGGGTGACTTTTCTGGTTATCGGTATTGGAAGTTACGTGGTTTACGGAATGCTGTCAGGGCAAACACTGGCATCCAGATTTACCGTGAACAACATGAACTGTCCGGCCTGCGTGATAACGGTCAAAGAGGTTACCGCAAAGATGCCCGGCATAGTTGAGACAGATGTTAGCCTCGCATCCCAAAGTGTGACGGTAAAATTTCAGGAAAAACGAGCCTCCGCTGAGAACATCGGCCAGACCATCGCTCACGTTGGATACAAGGTGAAATTTGATGAAACCTACAAACCTGACCTCTCAGAAGATAAAAAAGTTGTCATCGCCGGCATCAATGGAAAGCCGCTGTTCAGTTCAGACATAAACGTGCCATTAGCTGTTGATCCTCAGGAAGTAAAGAAGCGAGAGCCGTCTGAGTCTTTTTTCTCCAATGTCGGCAAGGAACTGATCCTTCAGGCTGCCGACAAATCCGTAATAGTCGCCCAACCATCTGAAGTCGATGATGAAATCAGGACAATCTTCGAGACCCAGGCCATCCAGGAAGACCAGTTCAACAAGTGGATAAATGACAATTTTGGATCTGTAGAGAAATTCAGGCAAGTGGTGGCTCAAAGAATCGCTATTCAGAAGTTGCTGGAAGATGTCGCCATAATGGACATTCAGGATCCTGAATTAAAAAAGACCAAGATACTTGAGATGTTGGGTGACCTTTTCAAAACTGCGGATGTGAAAATTTATGATGGAAAGCTCAAGGAGCAGATTCATGCAAAAGTTGGACACGATGATTGGAAGACATTCTGGCCGAGAATGCTCAACGCTGACAGTGAATTAAGAGCCCTTCTAATGGGTCGTAATTCCAATCTGACGGCTCAAAGCAACAATTAAGGAATCATTCAGGATCGCTAAAAGAAGATTACCCAGAGGAAAAACAAATGAATAATCTAAAACATAAATCTGTATATTCTGGATTGATAAAATTATTCCCGGTATTCACTATTGTCCTGGCCTTCAGCGTCCAGAGCGCTGACGCATGGAATTTCACGGTTCCTGCTACGGAAATTCAACCCACAAACGGGTTCTTTGCCTTCCCCGAGTCCTCGTTCCAGGACGGAAAAGCCCGGCATTTTCAATTTAAAGCATCCCCCAATCAGTGGATCCGATTTTTCGTGATCAAGAGCGTGGATGGAAACATAAGGGCAGCGTTTGACGCTTGCGATGTCTGTTTCAGCGCTAAAAAAGGTTACGTGCAACAGGGCCCAAACATGGTTTGCATCAACTGCGGCCTGAAGTTCCGGACTGACAAGATCAATGAAGTAAAGGGCGGATGCAATCCGTCACCTTTAAACAGAAAAATACAGAATGGTCAGGTTCTGGTTTCCCTCCAGGATGTGATGTCAGGCGCCAGATTTTTTCAATAAAAGGAAAATACAATGAAACTCAGAACAATCGCAGCAAATAATCTCAGACGTCGTAAGGCCAAGGTATTCTTCCTGGTTGTCGGATTGATGGTGGGCGTTTCATCAGTGGTCGCCCTGATGACTACCACAAGGATTCTGTCTGAAGACATCGCCCATAAAATGGATGAATTTGGCGCAAATATAATTATAACACCCAAGTCGGAAGGATTGTCACTGACCTACGGTGGTCTAAGCCTCGGAGGATTCTCTTTTGACGTAAAAGAAATCCACCAGGAGGAACTTTCCAGGATAAAGACAATTGAAAATGCCGCCAACATAAGAATAGTTAGCCCTAAAGTATTCGGGGTATTTGAAAGGGATGGACAAAAGGCCCTTGCCGTCGGCGTGGATTTCAACTCAGAACTGGCGCTGAAAAAGTGGTGGAAGATCAATGGAAAAGCGCCAGAGTCCGACACCCAGATATTGGTCGGACATGATCTGGCATCGAAGTTCAATCTCTCCAGGGATTCCAGAATCGATATTAAGGACCACTCTTTTGAAGTCTCCGGAGTTCTTGATTCGACAGGATCGCAGGATGATAGTCTGGTTTTCATTAACTTGCCTTTGGCTCAGAAGATGTTTGGAAAAGAAGGGCTGGTAGGGATGGTCGAGATAGCCGCCTTGTGCAAGAACTGCCCCATCTCTGAACTGGTGAACCAGTTAACCAAGGCGCTGCCCACAGCAAAGGTGACTGCAGTGCAGCAGGTTGTTGAAGGACGCATGGACACGTTACACAACTTCCAGAAGTTTTCGCTCGGACTTTCCGGTCTGATCCTGTTTGTAGGCGCCATGGTCGTCTTCGTGACCATGATGAGCAGCGTCACGGAACGCACAAGGGAAATAGGCATATTCAGCGCCATCGGTTTCAGAAGCTCTCACATCATGAAAATAATACTGCTGGAGGCCACAATCGTGTCACTCAGCGCAGGGGCGCTTGGGTACTTTGTAGGCATAGGAGTGACCTACGGACTATTATCTGTCCTGTCCGAGCACATGCCTCACATGAGCCTTGATCCTTATGTGCCGCTGGGATCAGTGCTCCTGGCCGCAGCTTTGGGACTGATTGCATCCTTTTACCCGGCCAGAGCCGCGGCGGCCATGGACCCAAATGAAGCCCTTAGAACACTTTAGGAGTAAGTCATGAGTTATATACAGGTTATTCAGGCAGGTAAGGATTTCGGTGATGGCGACGCCAAGGTCACCGCTGTGAGACAAATTGATCTTTCTATTGAACAGGGTTCCTTTATATCTATAATGGGGGAATCTGGCTCTGGTAAAAGCACCTTGCTTGCGATGCTCGGCGGTCTCCTGAGCCCGACCCGTGGTCAAATTATTATAGAAGGCATTGATTTATATTCCCTAACCAGAAAGAAACTCGCCGATTTCAGGAGAGAGTTCATGGGTTTTATTTTTCAGTCCTTTCAACTGGTTCCATATCTGAATGTTTTGGAAAATGTTCAGCTTCCACTCGCTGTCACACACCACTCCGAAGAAGACCAGAAGACACTTGCACTGTCGGCTCTCGAGAAAGTCGGCTTGAAAGAAAAGGCTCACCGCTTGCCCAATCAGATATCAGGTGGAGAACAGGAGCGCGTCGCAATAGCTCGAGCTGTTGTAAACGAACCCCCTATCCTGTTTGCTGACGAGCCCACAGGAAACCTGGATTCACGAAACTCATCCGAGGTCATGAAACTTTTGACAGGGCTCAACAGTGAGGGCCAAACAATCGTAATGGTTACACATAGCAGAAAAAATGCTGAATACGGGCAACGAATAGTTGAGGTGGCTGATGGCAGGCTGGTAGATCCGCCCGCAATCAGGGCCGTTTGCTAGACCATACCTAACACTGTGTCGCAAAGGGATTGCATCGAGGTGATTCCAATGGATTCTATAAAGCAGTTGATATCCACGGTTTTAAAAAGACACGGCTGGTTGGTGACAGTCATAGTCGCAGCCTTTATAGCTGGTTATCTTATTGCGCCTTCCAAGGTGGACCAGGCAAAGGCCCCAGCCCTGAAACAGACTCTTGCTGAGACTGATCATGATCATGAATCGAAGGATCCGACTGTTCCAACTATCTGGACTTGCTCGATGCATCCCCAGATCAGGCTACCTAATCCCGGAAAGTGTCCTATATGCTTCATGGATCTGATTGTTGCGCAAAGCGACAAGATCGGTTCGTCAGACATGGCGTCTACACAGATTTCCCTGTCAGAGACGGCCATAAAATTGGCTCAGATTGAAACGTCGCTTGTGAAAAGAGCCTTCGCAAAATACCAGATTTCAATGATCGGAATGGTTTTTGAGGATGAAACCAGGGTAGCGGCGCTTACAGCACGCGTTGAGGGCAGACTTGACGAGGTCTATGTAAATTTTACGGGCCTCCGGGTCGATAAAGGCGACCCGATGGTAAAGATATGGAGCCCTACATTAATCCGTAGTCAGGTAGAACTCTTTGAGACAATGAAGGGGCCAAACCCAAGTGATGAGGTAATACGAGGGGCAGAAGAAAAGCTCATCCAGTTCGGGCTCACCCGTGACCAGATTGAGGAGATAAAGACCAATAAACGCCCCATGCTCAACGTGACATTACGGGCTCCGATCAACGGAGTGGTAACCAGGAAAAACGCGGTCCCCGGTCAGTTTGTGCGCGAGGGGACTGACATGTTCATTATCAATGACCTGTCCAGGGTCTGGGTTAAGTTGGACGCATATGAGACTGACATCCCATGGATAAGATATGGGCAGGATGTTACTTTCACAGCCTCAGCCGTTCCTGGAAAAACATTCAAGGGCAAGGTGCTGTTCATTGACCCAGTCCTGGATACAAAAACCAGGTCTGTGAAAGTCCGGGTGGAAGCGGACAACCCTGATCTTCTGTTAAAGCCAGGCATGTTTGTTAACGCCAGACTTGAGGCTGAACTCGACAGTCAGTTGCGCGTGATGAAGTCGGATTTGGCCGGGAAATATATCTGCCCGGTTCACCCTCGGGACGAAGCAAGCCCTTCTCCAGGATTATGTCCTGAAAGCAACATGCCCCTAAAGCCCGTCTCCGCATTTGGCTATTCTGATGACCCAAATCCAGTCCCTCCCCTTCTGGTTCCTGTAACAGCCCCTTTGATCACTGGAAAGCGGGCAATTGTATTCGTTCAGAAAACGGATTCAAAAACCGGGACTTATGAGTTGCGCGAAGTGTCACTAGGACCCAGAACAGGGGATGCATACATTGTGTTGAGCGGTCTACAGGCAGGAGAGCGAGTTGTAACCAAAGGAGCCTTCAAATTGGACAGCGCCATGCAAATCAGCGCCAAACAAAGTATGATGAACGAATCTGCAAGCCATGAACCGAAAGCTCATCAGACTCCTGCTGAAGAGGAACTAATAGAACGAATAGATTTAGGAGACCATTTCCGAGAAGAATTCAATGGTTCCATAAAGGCTTATTTCAGCCTTGTGGAAAGCCTTGTGGAAGAGAAAGCCGATGTGGCCAGGGAACTTTCAAGACGCTTTGCTGAATCTCTTGGCGGCCTTCCTATAAGAAATGAGTCTCCTAAAGCTCAAAGCTTCTGGAACAAACATTCGCCAGGTTTGTTGTCCAATCTCTCGAAAATACGGGAACCGGGAGACATGGAAGGACTTAGAAGAGTTTTTGAAGCTATCTCAGAAGACTTCTCAAGGCTGGTCATGGCTTTTGGCCACAGTCTTGGCCAGGACGTAAAGCTCTATCACTGCGTCATGGCGTTCGGAGGTCGTGGAGCTTATTGGCTGGAATTAGGCGAAAACAAAACCAACCCGTATTTCGGTCGGACCCCACACAAAGGCCAGGACATGCTGAAATGTGGTGAACTCCAGGAAACCATTCCGTCTACCTCACCCAAGTCAGGCGCCCTCGAACAACGGAGGGTATGATGAATCAATCGAGAGACAATTATGTTATGGCATCCCCTGACCGGGGCTCCACCATTTCCCGACTGTTAAGGTTTTGGATTGAGAACAAGTTACCGGCTTTCATACTTCTGGTTCTTATACTGGCAGGTGGACTTGTGGTCGCTCCTTTCGATTGGGAATCGAGTTTTTTGCCACGAAATCCGGTTCCGGTGGACGCCATTCCCGACATAGGAGAAAACCAGCAGATAGTCTTCACAACGTGGGAGGGAAGATCGCCAAAAGACATAGAAAACCAGATAACCTACCCCTTGACAGTCGCGCTTCTTGGAATACCAGGCGTCAAAGTGATCAGAAGCAATTCGTTTTTCGGGTTCTCCACTATTTACATCATCTTTAACGAAAATGTTGAATTCTACTGGTCGCGTTCACGGATACTGGAGAAACTTAATTCCCTTCCCGCCGGGCTACTGCCGGAAGGGGTTCAACCAACTCTGGGACCTGACGCTACGGCATTAGGACAGGTATTCCTGTACACTGTCGAGGGGGAAGGTTTTGGACTGGATGAACTGCGCACCATACAGGATTATTACGTTCGATATGCTCTGCAGGCCTCCGGCGGAGTAAGCGAGGTCGCGTCAATCGGCGGATTTGTCAAGGAATATCAGGTTGATGTAAATCCTAACGCAATGAGGGCGCATAATGTGACACTTCCGGAAGTATACAACGCTGTAAAGATGTCCAACCTGGATGTAGGCGCAGGAGTTGTTGAGCTTAACAGGGTAGAATACACCATCAGGGGTCTGGGCTTCCTGAAATCTGTCCGGGATATTGAAAATAGTGTCGTAAAGGTCAACAACAACGTGCCTTTGTTCATCAAAGACGTTGCTACCGTGTCGTTGGGACCAGCCGCTCGTCGCGGGGCCTTGGATAAAGAGGGTTCAGAGGTAGTCGGTGGTGTTGTAGTCGTAAGATTTGGAGAAAATCCTCTTCAGGTAATAAAAAACGTCAAGAACAAAATTGCGGAGATTTCAGCGGGCTTGCCGTCCAAGAATCTTGAAAACGGTGCTATTTCACAAGTAAAAATAGTCCCCTTTTATGATCGAACCGAATTAATTCATGAGACCCTTGAAACATTGAACAAATCTCTTGTTGAAGAAATATTCGTCACCATCATAGTAGTGATAGTGATGATGAACCATCTGGTCGGGTCTCTGCTAATTTCATCAGTTCTCCCCCTGGCTGTGCTTCTGACATTCATAGTAATGAAGGTAGTGGGAATTGACGCAAACATCATGGCTTTATCAGGTATTGCCATAGCGATAGGCGTCATGGTCGATATGGGCATAATTCTCTGCGAGAATATACTACGACGCTTGGAGGAAGAAGGAAACGACGTCAATTTACTGGAGGTAATACATCGCTCCACAATGGAAGTTGGCGGAGCCGTCATAACATCGTCTCTGACTACGATCATTTCGTTCCTGCCAGTTTTTACACTGACCGGACCAGAAGGAAAACTATTCAGACCTGTGGCCTTCACAAAAACATTTGCCGTTGCAGGTTCCTTGTTTTTGGCGTTGACTCTGATTCCGCCCATAGCCCACATCGTCTTCAGGAAAATCAACCTTAGAGCAACCACCAGCTTGATTCTCAACATTGTAATGATCGCGTTTGGATTATGGCTGGAAGTGTTCATGTCTTACGGCGTGGGCATTCTTTTGATAGTGGTGGGCTCAATCAGGATCATGAGTTTGTTTGTGCCGGCAGAAATTCAGAAAAGAGTTCCTTTGATATTGAACCTTGTGGTGTTGATTTTTGTGACCGTGTCACTCACCAGGCATTGGCTTCCACTTGGTCCGGATTTAGGTTTTCTTAGAAATCTGATCTTCGCTTCGGGAATAATTTTTGGATTACTCCTTATACGAAAAATATTCACATCTTTTTACAAACCTGTTCTCGCCTGGAGCCTTGATCACAAGGGCGCATTTCTTACGATTCCTGCAACAATCATCATATTCGGCGCAGTTACATGGCTTGGCTTTGACAAAATTTTTGGCTTCGTCCCGTCCATATACGATTCGCTCCTTGCAAGCACATCCCAACCTGATTCTATTTCAGATTCGAGTGGCCCAAATCGCCCAAGTCCTTTAAGGCAAACCAGGATATGGTCCTATCTTTCCCACTCTTTTCCTGGACTTGGCAGAGAATTTATGCCTGACCTCGATGAAGGGTCTTTCCTGTTCATGCCGACTACCATGCCGCACGCTTCCATTGCTGAAGCTTTGGATGTGATTCAGAGACAGGATATGGCAATTCGTTCCATCCCTGAAGTCGTTTCAGTAGTCGGAAAGATTGGAAGGGTTGAAAGCGCGCTGGACCCGGCTCCTCTTTCCATGATCGAGACCATCATCAATTATGCCCCGGAATATAAAACCGACCCGACCACCGGTAAGCGTGTGATTGATCCTGGGACCGGGAAACCTGTTCGCAACTGGCGCCCTCACATAAAATCCTCGGGTGACATCTGGAAGGAAATCACGGACGCAGCTCGACTTCCAGGAGTCACATCAGCCCCGAAATTGCAGCCGATAGCCGCCCGAATAGTAATGCTTCAAAGCGGTATGCGCGCTGCAATGGGGATTAAGATAAAGGGCAAGAGCATAGAGGATGTAGAGCAGGTCGGCCTGGAGATTGAAAGGCTTTTGAAAGAAGTCCCTTCTATCGACTCCTCAACGGTTATAGCGGACAGGCTGGTAGGGAATCCTTACCTCGAATTTGAAATTGATCGTAAGGCCATCGCCCGATACGGACTGCCAATCCAGGATGTCCAGAATCTTATAGAAATAGCTATTGGCGGAAAGACTATAACGACCACGGTCGAGGGCCGGGAGAGATATCCGGTTCGGGTTAGATATCAAAGGGAATTGCGAGATTCCATTGAAGCAATGGAAAAGATTCTGGTGACAAATCCTGATGGAACCCAGATACCTATCACCGAGGTGGCTTCCTTGAAATATTCTCGTGGACCAATGAGCATAAAGTCTGAGGACACTTTTCTCACCGGTTATGTGCTGTTCGATAAAAAATCTGGATACGCGGAAGTGGATGTGGTTACAGGCGCACAGAATTTTCTGCAGAGTAAAATTGCTTCCGGTTCGTTAAGGCTACCTGCAGGATCTTCATTTACTTTTGCCGGCTCGTACGAAAATCAGGTCAGATCCGAAAAGACTTTGCGAATTGTTATACCAATGGCGTTGATGATCATTTTCCTGATCCTCTATTTCCAGTTCCATTCCATACCGACATCCCTAAACGTTTTCTCAGGGATTTTCGTGGCCTGGTCCGGTGGATTTATAATGCTCTGGCTTTATTCCCAGCCGTGGTTTCTTGATTTTAGCCTGTTCGGCGTAAACATGAGGGAGGTCTTCCAGGTCAGACCTTATAACCTGAGCGTAGCCGTTTGGGTCGGGTTCCTTGCCCTATTTGGGGTCGCCACGAATGATGGCGTCATTTATTCGACCTACCTGGATCAGGTGTTCAGAAACAATAGATTCGTCTCATTGTCGGAAATTAGATCAGCCGTAGTTGAGGCCGGTTCAAGACGTGTTCGTCCAGCCTTAATGACTACGGCTACAACCATACTGGCATTGATTCCCGTGTTAACCTCACAGGGGAAAGGCTCTGACGTCATGGCCCCGATGGCCATACCATGCTTCGGTGGAATGGCTATTGACATCATCACGATATTCGTAGTGCCCAACATTTATTGTTGGGGTCAGGAAGTTAAATTCAAGGTTTCTCAGAGAAAAATGGTTTAAGTAAAATCGGCAAGGAGCTGTAAAATGAAAAGATTTGCATCGAAGTTTTTTGTGACAAAAGTTGTGCTGATTTTCTGCGGATTTCTGGCAGTCTATTCCGCCTCAGCGTCTCAGACAGTAGATCTTCCCGATGGATCCAAAGTAGATCTCTCCAAACCCTGCCCCGTTTGTGAGATGAAAATAGAATCCGGTGCCAATAGTCCGGCCGCGGTTGTTTTTAATGATGGGACAGTGGTCGGGCTTGACGCCAACTCAGATTTCTTCAAATATGTTTTGGAACCTGTAAAATACAAGTATTCAAAGGACAGCATTAAATCTCTTTTTGTTAAAGCAACCGACATTCAGAACTTTGTAGACGCCAGGAAAGCCTGGTTTATTATCGTTCAGTCAGATTCAGGGGACATGGGTTTTGAAATTACCGCATTCGCTGACCGGTCGGAAGCGGAAAAACTTGCAAAGACAAAGGGTGGCGCCAGGATATTGACCTTCAATGAGGTTACGCTTTCGGATCTGCAACCAAAAAAGAAAATGCTCAAGATGAAACACCCCGATTCAGAAGGATCTAAATCGAAGAGTCCTCACTCCGGGCATTAGGATGCCACTTTTAATCAACCCTTGCGCCGTGAACTGGAATGGAGTAAATAATGTTCACCAATTCTGCTCTTTCGGAGTGAAAATCATTTTTGTTTGGCTTCACAATTACCGAAAAATAGAAAACAAATGATATTTTCATTACAAAGAAGGTTTTTGCTGTTTGTCCTTTTGCCGGTCGCCATAGTAGTTGCCTCTTTTGGTTTTGCAGGTTTCATTTACACAAAAGGATATCTTATCGATCAATGGCTGACCTCGGCGCAATTACAACTGGAGAGGGCAGCCCATGAGATTAACATGAGCCTGGAGCAGAAGCTTGATCTCATTAGCCTGATTGCCAAGGCGGATGAATCGCCAAACAGGGAAATAACTCAGGCATTCCTGATTCACGAGTTGATAGAGAAGACAGGGGTCAGATTTGTTGACATTGTCAACACTGAGGTCACGCCAAGTTCGGCATCCGAAAAGGCTTTGCAGGCAGAGGACTTTGGATTGGCTTCGGTCGCCGGTTTATATACCATGGAGGTATGCGGTGACTTCGGAGTGTGTGCGCCTACCCTGGATCCTCAGGCATCCGACCGTTCGCTAAAGGTGATGCGGGTTTTAGATTCGGGATCAGAAAATCTTTCAAAACGTCTTATTGTACGAATAAGTTTTGATTCTTTTCTAGAACCTATAAAACAGATGGAATTTCTGGGGGGAGGCACCGCCTGGCTGGTTACAAGCACTGGCCTGTTCCTGGCATCTACCGACAAGCATGACCATGATAGAAAAAGACTTGGTGAAAACGACAACGCTTTGGAAAAAATGCTTCTTCAAGAAATCCGGAGGAAACCTTTCGGTCGTGTTTTCAGCGACCAGTCTTTCCTCAGTCCTCCGGAGACTGTTGCTGGATTCTACAAGATTCCTTCTATTAACTGGTATATTGTCTTCCTGACTAGAGGAATTGACATTTGCGGGCCAATAATAAGCTTCAGGACCTATTACGCTCTGGCAGGACTGTTGGCTTTAGGACTCATATTGTTCCTGATACGCCTGACTACCCGATCAGTGGCTGAATCGGTAAGCGAGATTTCATCCGCCGCACTCAGAGTCCAAAATGGTGATTACTCCGAGAGATTGTCGGAAAGAAGGTCAGATGAGATAGGCCAGTTGGCCAAGAGTTTCAACGCCATGATTGAAAGCCTCAAGGAGCGTGAAATCATAGAACAAACCTTTGGCAGGTACGTCGATAAAAAGATTGCTCAAGAACTCATGAGCCGTCCCGAAGCACTCAGACTCGGTGGAGAAAAAGGAGTTGTGACAATCATGATGTCCGATCTCAGGGACTTCACGGTAATGAGTGAAAAGCTTCCCCCTGAAGTGGTCA
>CAZGVM010000103.1:0-4220 GCA_964528855.1 uncultured Desulfomonile sp.
GAACCCCAGACCCTCACCGCGTCAAGGTGATGCTCTCCCCCTGAGCTACGCGCCTTCATTTAATCCCTACGATTAAACGCAAAAGTTCACATTGTCAAGTAAAAAGGAATAGGCCCGTCAGCGCATCGAATATCGTTGGGCGTTGGGTTGGCCATTAGAGGCGCTACAGGTCTTCTGATCTACGAGTAATTTCTGAATCATGGCCTGAGCGGAAGCGTCATCCCATCTCGCCGCGCCAATGGTAAAACCAATGGCAGCGCCTCTGCAATCCAGAATATACGTGGTTGGAAAACCCGGGACTTCCAGCAACGCTTCCTGTGACGAATTGACAAGAAAGGCTGTTCTCTTTCCGGATAAATTCACGCCTTTAAGGCTGTAGCCGCGTCCACCGTCAAAAACTACCGGGAAAGGAATCCTGTTGGAGGCGGCATAACGTGCAATGGCGTCGGGAGGATCAACAAGGTTTACCCCCAGGATCTCCAGACCGGAACTCCCGTAGGTTTTTTTGAGCTGCTCAAGCAAAGGCTCCTCCATTCGGCACGCCGGACACTGAATAGACCAGAAATGAAGCAACACAACTTTCCCACGTAGGTCATTGGTCGATAAAGGCTTTCCGCTAGGTGTGGCAAAGGTCATCTCACCAACCGGATGCGATTTGGGAAACATGAAAATGTTAGCTCTCGTAAGATTCTCTGAGCTATACGAGTAGTCGGCGGTAACCAGAACCACAAAACTGATAACAATAAAGAATGCTGTGAAATGATTCCTCTTCATCCGTCCTCCATGCCTCACTCGGCAGATATTTAAATATTTGAATTATAATATATTGGCGCTGTTGTCAATCCTTTTCCATCAAGTATCTCTCAGGAAGAGTTTCTTATGGAAACAAACCGTGCTAATATTGTGATTATGAAAGGCGCCTGTGTAATTCAGGGTTCTCTGGCGATAGTCGCTAACACCGGAGTTTTGATTACCGGCAAGCCCGGCGTCGGTAAGTCTTTGGCGATGTTGGAATTGGGTCTCAAGGGACACGGAGTCGTTTGCGATGAACTGGTCAGGCTCCACAGGCCATGCAACGAGATACTGGTAGGAGAACCGGTTGATCGTGTTCCAATGATAGAAGTCAGGGGTCTGGGTGTTTTTCGTCTTCAGGATCTAATGCCGGAGGTTCTGCAGCAAAGTTCGGAGATTGAGCTTGTGGTCGAACTGGCAGGATTCGAACAGGATCGCGACCTTGGGCGCATAGCCCCTGAGATGGATCAGTTCGAATTACTCGGAGGGACCGTTCCAAGATATCGGGTTCCACTGGCGTCAGGGGTTTCACCCGGGTTACTCATTGAAATTCTGGTTAGATTCCAACGACATAGCAGCAAGGAGCAGAGTGAACGCTAGAAAGATAATAGTAATAACAGGCCTGTCCGGCTCTGGTAAATCAACAGCGGCGAAAACCCTCGAAGATATAGGCTTTTTCTGTGTGGACAATTTGCCAATTGACCTGGTGCCCAAATTGATCGAACTGGTGGAAACCGGGGGCTCTGAACTCAACAGATTGGCTCTGGTCATCGATTCGAGGCAGAGAAAGTTCTTTCCCAGATACAGCGCTATTTTGAATTCAATCGAACTTCATGACACGTCTTTTGAGATTCTTTTTCTGGATGCGCGCGACGAGGTGCTAATACGGCGCTATAGCGAAACTCGGCGACAACATCCGCTTGCCCCTACCGGAAGCCTGATCGACGGTATCAGACGAGAGAGAGAAGAACTCCAGGATATCAAGAGACTTGCAGATTGTGTTGTTGACACATCCGACATAACTGTTCATCAGTTGCGCGATGAAATCAAGAAGCTGTATTCTATTCCGAAAGCGGACAGTTTAAGAATTGTCGTCAATTCCTTTGGTTTTGGCAAAGGTCTGCCTCTGGAATCCGATATGGTGATTGATGTGCGTTTTCTGCCCAATCCCTATTTTGTGGAAACACTGAAATTTCAAACTGGACTGGACGAAGAAGTCAAGAACTGGGTTATGTCAAAAGAAACGACAGTTAAATTTCTCAAACGACTGGAAGATTTGCTGGTTTTTCTGTTACCCCTTTACATTAATGAGGGGAAGCAATATTTTACGTTGTCAGTTGGTTGTACCGGAGGAAAGCACAGATCTGTGGTTGTAACCGATTACATATCCAAACGTCTGGAGGCCATGGGTTATTCTGGAGTTCAGGTTAAGCACAGGGAACTTTAGAATTTATTAAGGTTGCAATCATTACGGATTGTTTGAGCTTTCTCTGCAGCCTTGATCAACGTGATCAGATTCGAAGCTGATGAAATTGTCAGCGATATGGTTTATAAAAATGGTCGGTATCCTAATTTTGACTCATGGCGCCCTGGGACTCCAGTTTCTGGAAACGGCTAGACTCATAGGCATAAAATCCGAAGATTCGACTCTGGCTCTGTCTGTGGACCCTAAGGCATCGCCCGAATCCGTCCGCGACCAGTTAGCCAAAACCATCTCAAAATTGAACTCGGGTAGCGGGGTCCTCATCCTCACGGACCTGTTCGGAGGGACTCCTACAAATCTGTCATTGTCATTTCTGGAAGAGGGAAAGATTGAAGTGGTCACAGGCCTAAACCTTCCAATGGTCATAAAATCCATAAATTCCAGCCACGACCATGACCTGACATCATTGGCCAAGCTTGCGTGTGAAGCAGGCAAGGAAAACATTTTCAGGGCAGGTGAAATATTGAGGGCTAGACGTCCCAGAAGCGCTCCGATAGAGAAGAAATGAAAACTATAACCATGCCTAAACCAGGAAACTACAAACAATGCCGATTGTTTTGATCAGAGTGGACGACAGACTGGTTCACGGCCAGATACTTGAAGGATGGCTGCCTTCCACGCGCGCTCAGGAGGTGCTGATAGCAAATGACGCGCTGGCAGAAGATGAACTTCAGAAAATGATCCTGGAATCGGCTATTCCCTTCTCAGTTAGTTTGATAATCGATTCGGTGGAGAAAATAGCCGCCATATTACTGAATGAAAGTTCCAGTGACATCAGGCGCATGGTCATAGTCGATAAACCAGTCGATGCGTTGCGCCTCAAGAAAGCCGGCGTCGATTTCAACTCCCTGAACCTGGGGAACCTGGTCGAAGCGGATTGCAAGAAATGCCTCAGCAGATCAATCTCGGTTGGAGAAGAGTGCCTGAACGCTCTAAAAGAAATTATGGATGAAGGGATAAAAATTAATATTCAGAGCGTGCCCTTTGAGAAAGGGGTTGAATTGAATTCCTTGAGTTGATCGTCTGCTTATTGGCTTTGTTATGATTCTGAGGTTATAATTGAACCAACAGACGTGTCATTCTCAGCAAGATTGCGGCTCTTTCAGCGTAACTTTCATATTTCATCCACAGTTCATCTACAGGCTGGTTCGAGGCTGCCAAGTTGTTTGAGGCCCTTATCGCAGGAATTATTGCAGGTTTCCTCTGGCTGGACCGGTTCCAGCTTTTCCAGATATTTATCTGCCGTCCGGTTGTATCTGCCCCATTGACTGGATTGCTACTGGGAGACTTGTCAGCCGGATGCGTTATCGGGCTCATGTTTGAACTTATGTGGCTCAGACGTCCGCCTGTCGGAGGATATATAGCTCCTGATTCGACTCTACCCGCTGTCTCCGCAACGGCCATGGCCGTTCCAATTGTGGCAGTCGCTCCCTTAAACTTACTGTCGATAGCATGTTTAGCCTTTTTCGCAACATATCCATTAACCATAATTGCTTCAAGATTTGATGGCATTTTCAGGGTTGTCCTTGGCAGACTGGCAATTCTGGCTGAGACCGCCATACTGAAAGAGGGAGACAAATCCGTTATCCCATACATGTTGACCGGTTTGGTCCTTAATTTCATCAGCGCCTTCTTTATTGTCTTCACCTACACTTTTGTAATGTCCGGAGTAATTGTGAGGACAATGCAATTTATCCCTACCCATTTCTATTCTGCTCTTTCAATAGGCTTTTATGCTGCAGTAATTATTGGAGTCTCCGACCAGTTGACTGCATTTTCGGAAGCCGGCCAGGCATACCTGTTCCTTATCGGACTAATGCTGGCCATTTCACTGTCCAGCACTCGCAGATTGACCGCCAGCGCGGCCCGGGCGCGATCACTGCGCGCCAGCACCACATGCCATTTTTGGTCACCGATTTTTCGCTCGAGCAAAGTTGATACTGGC
>CAZGVM010000103.1:4230-4631 GCA_964528855.1 uncultured Desulfomonile sp.
GCCCTATGAGCAATTTCTACAAACCTGGTGATTTCAACATTCATTCACTCGTAGAGGCGTCAATGACAAAAGATGACATAGGGGGGCTCATGAGTATCGAAAAATTCAGTTTCAATCCCCCATGGTCAGAGTCCATGTTCTTGGAAGAACTTTCCAATCCGCATTCAGTTTGCCTTACATTCAAACACAACGGAGATATCGCCTCATTCATTTGCTTCTGGATGATACTTGATGAGGCGCATCTGCTGAACATAGCAGTAAAACCGACATATAGAAGACTTGGAATAGCAACTCACATGTTGAACAGACTCGAACAGATTTGCCGGGGCAAGGACATCAGAAGAATTATCCTTGATGTCGCTCGCCGGAATGACTCAGCCAGAGTTTTATACAAAAAATGT
>CAZGVM010000103.1:4641-10348 GCA_964528855.1 uncultured Desulfomonile sp.
ATTACCCGGCTATAAATGATGACGCAGTAGTCATGGAAAAATGGTTGGGAACTAATATTATCTGAATACAATTAGTTATAAAATAACATCCTGTCCATAAACCTTATCTTTTGGTTCATTTCTTCCAATAATTGGCTTCATAAACATGCTTTAACTAATTCTTACCTAAAACATTAAAGGTATTAACATTAGTTTTATTATCAGTTTATATTTTAACTAGCCTTTTATAAAATAGTTTTAATTAAAATATAAATTTTTGTTGAATTTACAGTAAATAAACAATATAAGCTCATCCATAGATGGATATATACCATCAACATCCTGAGATACAGGTGTTTATTATGAAATTGTTTGTCGCCCGGTTTGCTGTTCTAATGATGATTGCCGTCCTGGGGTCTTCCTGTTCTACTTTGACTGCAAGTAGCCCGGTCAAGGCCAGTTTCGATTCTGAGGAGGACGGTTGGTTGGCCAGAAAAATACCAGCGGTCAAATCGCTATCGAATATGATCCCTCCACCGTCAGACGCTCGTCTCAAATGGGATCAATACAATCAGGGTAAACGGAACGACAATTCTAAAGCTGATGACCTGTAAGGGACAAGGCGCTCCGGAATCCGGCCGCATTTATGAATGTGGCTCTGGATTCGGGAGTTCAGGCAATAACCATATATCGAGACACACCAGTTCAGATCAGAACCGAAGCTACCAGTAGAAGCCCGTTAATCAGATAAAACAACCTTACTTTTCCACCCTTGTCATGCAATTGAACCCAATCGCTGGTTCCACAAATCATTTTGTCAATTTTTCCGGCCAGCGCAATAGTGAAAACAGATACACAGGCCAAGGGGGATACCATTTTGAATGCCGCCAATACCAGCATTGAAAGCACCGACGTGGAGTAAAAAACACGCACACCCCATATAGCTTTTTGGTGACCGAGCCGAACGGCCAAGGTGTGTTTTCCTGCGGCCAGATCGTCTTCAATATCGGATAATGACTGGTAGAAAAGTATGAATGCTACCATAATGGCTATTGGCACTGAGACAAACAGATCCCGTGAACTGAATGAGCCGGCCAGGGCTGCAGACGTGCCGGCCACCATCACCGGTCCCATATTCAGTCCGACGAACAATTCACCCAAGCCATAGTACCCGTATCTAACGGGCGGCGCCGTATAGAAGAGGCTGGAAAAGAAGGCAAACAACATGACAGGAATCAGCAGACTGGATCCTGACACAGACACGATCCATATTCCGCAAATTAGAGCAATTCCATAAAAGAGGATCATGGCGTTGCGAATTTGAACCGGTGTAATCTTTCCCTGCTGTATCACCCTGCTGCCACCAATTGACTTGCCCGAATCGGCCCCTGCGTAATGATCAAAATAGTCATTGGCCAGGTTTGTGCATAAATGAACCAGGAATGAGGCCAGAACCACGACCAACCACCTGAAAGGCTTCCACGAAGCTCGTTCCGCTGCCAAAGCAAGCCCCAGTGTCATCGGAATGAGTGTTGCGACAAAAAACGGAGCACGGCTTGCCTGAATCCATGCCTTCAGTGTCTCATTATTCATGGGATCTTGCCCTCGTGGACATAAGTCAGCCCGAACGTCAGAGGAAAAGTTTTGACTGAATGAAGCCCAACCTGTTCGAAGAGACTAGTGAGTTGGGCTGGGCTCAAAAAATCCTGAATGGAGTCTGGGAGATATCTATAGGCCTTGGGGTTTCCGGAAATCACTCCCCCCAGTATTGGTATCATTCTGTTGAGATACCAGGAAAAAAAACGTCTCAGTTTCAGGTTTTCCGGGAAGGTCATCTCCAGTACAATCAACTTGCCCTCAGGTTTTATGACTCTGGCAATTTCCTTGATGGCAGCCAGTCTGTCGGGAATGTTCCTGAGTCCAAAAGCAATAGTGGCTCCGTCAAACTGGTTGTCGCCAAAAGGCAATCTCGTGGCGTCACCCGCCACAAAATTTATTCTCTTGGCAAGGCCCTTCTCAGCGGTCTTTACTTCGGCGACCCTCATCATCTTTTCCACAAAATCAGCGCCCACGACCTCGGCCCAGGATCTTTGGGAGGCTATTTCCATAGCCATATCTCCAGTTCCGGTTGCAACGTCGAGAACTCTTTTTACTTCAACAGGCAGCCTGTTTACGGCGAATTTTCGCCAGTAGACGTCCCGTCTGGCGGACATTATCCTGTTAAGCAGGTCGTAATGGGGAGTAATGGTGTTAAAAATGTTTTTAACGGCGGAAATACGCTCGTCAGGACTCCACGCCTTAAGTGGTTTGTTTTTTATAACTGGTTCCATCGGCAGTAAACTCTTTCAAGAATATCAAACGTTTCATAAAGTATCACACCCATGATGGCCATCATCAGGATTCCGGCATATATTTGTGGAATGTCGGCGCGTCCCCATGCGTCCAGGATATAAAATCCAATACCGTAACGCGCTCCAATGGATTCCACAAAGAACAAGACGGCAACTACCGTCCCGGTGGCTATTCTTAACGCCGTAAAAATGGACGGCAAGGTTGACGGCCAAATAACGTGAATGAAGAGGTCCCAGCGATTTGCGCCAAGACTCTTGAGCGAATATTTGGCAGAACGGCTCACGGATCGAGCCGAATCCCTGGCAGTAATCAGAAGCTGAAAGAAGAGTATAAACGACAACAGCATTATCTTGCTCAAGTCACCTATGCCAAACAAAAGAAGAGCCAAAGGCAGGAAAACAATTTTTGGCGCCGGATAGGTAAGATAAATCAATGGCCGGGCAATTCGATCGGCCCGCCGGCTTGAACCCAGGTAGAGCCCCAGTGGTATGGCGGTAACAAACGATATGGCCAGGGCGCAGACAATCCTGAAAGATGAAGCTTCAACGTGCTTCCAGAATCTGATGGTCTGAGCTTCATGAAAAAGCTTCTCCATGGTTATGGCTGGGGTGGGGATAATGTTGGGGCCTGACATGGCCGCGCCAACCTGCCAAAGCGCCAGAAGCGCAAGGATGGCCGCAAGATAGCCGGATTTGCGATTCATGGCGCACACTCAAGTTCGGTTCGGATCTCGGAACATTTTTCGTAAAATTCCGCCCTGCCGAAAAAACCGGATTCACAGGCTGACGGATTATCGATGGTTTTTGTTATTCTTCCGGGAACACCGCCCATCAATATTATTTTCTGACCTAACCTAACCGCTTCCTGAATGTTGTGAGTAACCAGAGTCATGGCAAAACGTCGTTGGCGCCACAGCGCCGCCGCAAGGTCCTGCAGTCGTTCCCTGTTCAGGGTATCCAGGGCGGCAAACGGCTCGTCCAGAAGCAACAGCTCCGGGTTGAGCACAAGGGCCCTGGCCAGAGCAACCCTCTGCTTTTGGCCACCTGACAATTGTTGCGGATGAACATCAAGCTTGTCAGATATATCCAGTTCGTTCAGAAGAACCATTATGTGGTCCCAATCGACGTGATCCCTTCTAATTTTAAGCCCCAGCTCAATGTTAGCCCTAACTGTTTTCCAAGGAAAGAGGCCATAATCCTGAAGAACCAGCGCCACTTCCCTTGGTGGCCGCTCCAGTGGCGCCGACTTAAACAGTAACTCGCCGGTGTCCGTCCGTTCGAGCCCCGCCATCAGCAGCAGGAGCGTTGACTTGCCACATCCAGAGGGGCCAAGCAGCGCTACTGTTTCGGATTCACCCAAGACCAGATCCACTTGATCCAAAGCTTTCACCAAACCCTGTTCAGTGACATAACTCTTGGAAATACCCCTGGCTCTGATCAATTCATGGGAGGAATTTGACATCGACAATTTTTTCATAAGTAATTTCTGACTTAAGAATTCCACGCTCATGAAGCCACTTGGAAATTTTTTGAACTGAATCAATGTCGGGAGCCTGAAGCGGCGAGAATCGGGGAACATGAAAGGTGTCCTTAAGATAAACCGGCAACCTGTTTTTCTCTACCATTGTCGATCTGACACTGTCCGGATCGGAAGCGATCAGATCATTGGCCCTGTTCACAGCGGTAATGAATCGCTTCACCGCCTCTGGTCTTGAACCCGCAAATTTATTTGAAAACACGATCACTGTCTGAGTCTCACCCAAACCAGAATCATCAGCCAACACCCTGGCGCCTTTCCCTAGAGCGGCTGTCAACAGTGGTTCAGGAAGCGCCGCAGCCTCTAGTTGACCGGTGATGAGCATCTGATATCTCAACCCAATATTTTTGGATTCGATCGTGGCGTATTTTTCTCTTGGCGTTCCGGCCTGATTCATCAAGCGCTCGCTTGCATAGTCCACAACTGAATTTGATGAAATGGCGATGGGGACATTTGCCAGTTCGGAAAGACTATTATAGGTGGAGTTCGGTTTCGTCATTATTGCAAACATCCGACGATCAGATCGAGTGTCATAGTTTTTAGCAACTATAATTATGTCCTGTCCGTTTCCCTTCATGGCCATGGGGGTCACCAGGTCAGCGAAACATCCGTCAACTCCGCCAGAAGCCAAAGCTATGTCTTTTTCAGCGGCTGTGTTGAACACAATTACCTCCACATCAAGACCCTCTTTCTGAAAAAGACCTTTATCTTCGGCTACATATATTGGCAACGACTGAAGCGCCGGAATGGATCCAAATTTTATTTTCAGAAGTTCAGCCTGACTGCTTTCAACAGTCAGAATCAGGCATTGGGCTATCAGCAGGCCCAAAAAGCACACTGTCTTACCAAAAAATCTCATTAGTCGGACTCCTTCAGCAACAGATCGTCATGAAAAGCACAATTCCTTATTCGAACCAAATCAGTAGATCAACGGTGTCTCAAAACTCAAGTTTCGAAAGACATACGGAGCATCATGCCTCATCGTCCAAGCCGTTCCGGATGAAATCCACGGTTGTTTTTATCCACTCATCAAGAGTCCTGGGGTCTCCCTGGTAAAGGCCATGCCCTGCAGACAGATGATCCAGGTAATATGATCTCAGGAGGTTTTCCAAAAGAGAGTTCAGGATGAATGCCAATTTCTCAGTATCAAGGTCCTTGCGTAACTCACCTTTTTTCTGAGCTTCGGAAAGCAATTCGAAAAGGAAGCCCTCACCTCTCCTTCTCAAATCCACGATCCTCTCCAGGCCAAACGGAGAATCACCTGACTGAAGTAAATGGAAATAAATTCTGGAGAGAGCCGGACGTTTGTCTATAAACTCAAAGCCGGACCGGATAAATCTATCGAGACGATCAAAAAATCCTAGTTCCCGAGTTTCTTCCCTGACAGTTCTAAGATAAATCTTCACATGATCAGACGCCAGATCCACCAGTCCATCGAAAAGATTGCGTTTAGTCGAGAAATATTGGAATAGGCTACCTTTGCTGATGCCGGCTATTTTTACTATGCTGTTTACGGACGCCTTCCTGTAGCCGTGTTCGGCAAATTCCTCTGCCGCTGCCGTAAATATTTTCTCCCGCTTTTCAGGACTCAGGTTTTGAAACAGTCTGGATGTAGTCTCTTTGAATGGCATTGAGCAAGTACTTCAGGGTCCGATGAACTTAGGCGCCGCAATTGACCATACGGTCATTATATGCTCCCGGCAAGCTTTTAGCAAATAGTTTTAGCCCAAAGAGCCGTCCTTGATTTTAAAGTGGTTTCCTGTTAAAAATTGCCTACAACGATTCAATTAATGTTCTGTTATGACTAATTCTTCTTTTTCTTGGAGATTATATGAAGCTG
>CAZGVM010000103.1:10358-11503 GCA_964528855.1 uncultured Desulfomonile sp.
GTTTAATAGTAAAACCGGATCTTCCGGATGAACTGCAATCATTGCGAATTATTGGGATGAATATGTGGTTCACCTGGAATCCCGAAGTCAGCAGATTGTTTCAGGCATTGGACCCGGAACTTTGGGAGAGTTGTTCGCACAATCCGATCATCCTGCTTGCCAATCTGACAGAGGAACGCAAAAAGGAAATTCTTGAAGATTCTGCGCTAATAGACCAGATACGAATGGTTGAAAGGTCTTTCGACGATTATGTCAGTAACATAGAGAATTACTCATTTAACATGGAAAGGCCGATAGACTACCGGATTGCATATTTCAGCATGGAATTCGGCATTGGAGAATGCCTGCCCATTTACTCGGGTGGTCTGGGAGTATTGGCTGGAGATCATCTTAAAAGCGCGTCCAACCTTTGTTTTCCACTGATTGGGGTAGGTCTTCTTTATCAAAAGGGCTATTTCAAACAATACCTCAACATAGACGGATGGCAGCAGGAGTCCTATCCTGAGAACGATCTTTATAATATGCCCGTTTGGCCGGTAATGGATGGATCAGGCAATCAGGCGTCTTTTGATATGGAAATTGATGGTGTAACGGCCAAAATACTTATATGGAAAGTACAGGTCGGCAGGATTCCCCTGTATTTGCTGGATTCATCGGATCCATCCAATCCGGATCACGTAAAAAAGATTACCGCAGAGTTGTATGGCGGTGATCTTGAGATGCGTATCCAGCAGGAGATAGTCCTTGGCACGGGCGGCGCTATGGCCTTGCATCTACTCGGGTTATGGCCATTTGTCTATCACCTGAATGAAGGACATGCCGCGTTCGCAGCTCTTGAGCGCATCAGGCAGACTATGGTCACGTACAAGACCCCATTTGATGCGGCATTGGAATCGGTGGCGGCCAGTACGGTTTTTACGACCCACACTCCGGTTCCAGCCGGTATAGATCTGTTTCCTCCGGAACTGGTTGAAAAGTACTTCCGGCGTTATCTGGCATCCATGGGATTGAGCGTAAAGGATTTGCTGGACTTGGGCCGGTCAAACCCTGACGACAAATCGGAGCCTTTGTCGATGGCGGTGCTGGCCCTGCGTCTCTCCAGAGGGGTGAATGCTGTCAGTAAGCGCCACAGTGAAGTATGCAAG
>CAZGVM010000104.1:0-11497 GCA_964528855.1 uncultured Desulfomonile sp.
TTACACAATGACCAGAGGCAGGATGGAGATTCAAAACAAGGTCGAGGCCTACCTCCAGAGACTACTAGACGCCTACAATACCGGCCTGAAAGTCACTCAGGCCCGATTACTGGTCGTCGATCCCCCCTCACAGGTCCAGGAGGCTTTTCACGATGTCGTCCGGGCATGGGAAGACAGAGAGCGTTTGATCAAGGAAGCCGATGGTTACCAGGAGGATGTTCTACCCAAGGCTCGAGGACAGGCCCAGCAGGAAATTCGGGAAGCAGAAGCTTATAAAGCGCAACGTGTGATTCGCTCTGAGGGTGACGTTCAGAGATTTCTGTCGGTTTTGGCGGAATACACCAAGGCCCCCAGAGTCACCAGGGAGAGACTCTATCTCGAAACTGTTGAAAGATTCCTTCCCAAGACAAAGAAATTTGTGCTTGAATCCAATGACTCCAGATTACTGCCGTTATTGCCATTATCAGATTCGCTAAAAATGTCGCCGGCGTCTCAACAGCCTTCGTCCATCAAAGACTCTACAGGCAAATAGGAACAGCAATGACTCACATGACAAAATTGATCGCCGCCTTAGGTGTCATAGTTTTCATAGCTTCACAGTCGTTATTCATAATACAGGAATGGGAGCAGGGGCTAATTCTGGAATTCGGTAAACCGGTAAGGATAATTCAAGAGCCAGGATTGTATGTCAAGTATCCTTTCATTCAGGAACTACTCCTTTTCGAAAGAAGGATATTGGCCGCTGAAGCCCGACCGGCCGAATACATCACTTTAGACAAAAAGAGACTGACCGTTGACACCGTGTCTCGATGGCTTATAACCGATCCACTTGCTTTCTATCAGACAGTAAGGAATTATTCAGGAGCCATAGCCAGGCTAAATGATATTATTTTTGCCCGAGTCAGACAGGAAATTGCCAACCACAACTTCAAGGATTTTATCCGTGAGGAACGAGAGCGTATAATGGCTCAGGTCACTACCGGCACTGAAGAACAGGCAAAAAGGTTCGGAATCAAGGTCATCGATGTCCGAATCAGGCGCGTTGATTTGCCTGAGGAAGTTCAAAATAGCGTCTTTGCCAGAATGAAAGCCGAAAGGGAACGAATAGCGAAAAGATATAGAGCGGAAGGCGAAGAGCAGGCGCGCGAAATACGCGCGAACGCAAACAAGGAACGCGAAATAATGCTTGCAGAGGCGTACAGGACGGCAGAAACGCTGCGAGGCCAAGGAGACGCCGAAGCTACCAGAATATACGCAAAAGCATATGGACAGGATCAGGACTTCTTTTCCTTTGTCCGTCACATTGACGCTTATGAGAGAGTTTTCGCTACAGATAGCACGCTTCTGCTTAGACCGGATTCCCAATTCATGAGGTTTTTTGACTCGCCATTCCCTGGGGTCACCAAACCATGACCGTGTTCGTCGAGTTGTTCACAGCACAGTCTCAGGATTTCTTCCAGGGCATAAAAAGGAGCTGTCTGACATGAAAGCTTTGTTGGTTTATCCCCAGATTCCGGATACATTCTGGAGCTTCAAACATATTCTGAAATTCATTGGAAAAAGAGCTGCCCACGTTCCTCTCGGCATGCTGACCGTGGCTAATATGATGCCAAAGTCCTGGGAACTCAAACTCATCGACATGAACGTCGAAAAACTTCTGGACAAAGATATTCAGGGGGCGGACATAGTCTTTATCGGCGCAATGGTCGTGCAAAAGGAATCCGTCAGTGAAGTCATCGACCTGTGCAAGAAGTTTGGCAAGAAAATAGTGGCTGGAGGACCCCTTTTCACAAGTCTGTCAGATGGATATGGCGACGTAGACCACCTGGTTCTTAATGAGGCTGAGATAACTTTTCCCCAGTTTTTGAAGGACCTCGAAATCGAGGCGCCACGCCGTATCTACTATTCCGAAGAAAAACCCGACATTACGCAAACTCCCCTTCCGCGCTGGGATCTTATTAACATGAGCTATTATGCCTCGATGTCAATACAGTATTCTCGAGGATGCCCGTATGACTGCGAGTTTTGCGACATAGTCAAACTGAACGGCAGACGTCCTAGGGTCAAATCCTCAGATCAAATGATTCGGGAGTTCAACATCCTGTATGACATGGGATGGAGAGGCCGCTGTTTCATCGTGGACGACAATTTTATCGGCAACAAGATCAAGGTAAAACAACTTCTCAGGGACTTGATACCTTGGCAGCAAGCACGAAATTTTCCTTTTACACTCTTCACGGAAGCATCAGTTAACCTTGCCGAGGATAATGAACTCATGCGTCTGATGACCGCGGCAGGTTTTGACTCAGTTTTTCTGGGGCTCGAAACACCGGCGGAAGAATGTCTGCTAGAGTGCGGAAAACACCAGAATACTGCCAAGGATCTCGTAGAGGCCGTAAAAACGATTCAGAGAAACGGCATGGAAGTCATGGGCGGATTCATCATCGGATTCGACAACGATCCACCCAACATTTTTGAGCGTCAGATAGCATTCATACAATCCAGTGGCGTGGTCAAGGCTATGATAGGCTTACTCAACGCTATCCCGGGAACAAGACTGTACCAAAGACTTCAGAATGAAGGTCGCCTGATCGATAGCTGTACCGGAGACAACTGCGACGGTTCCCTTAATTTCATTCCAAAAATGGACGCCGAGAAGATAAGAGCGGGTTATCAGGCACTACTCAACAACATTTATTCTCCGCGGGAATATTATCAAAGGGTGCTGGAATTCCTAAAAGAATACAAACCTATCAGAAAGAGACGAATAAACACACTTGAAATAAAAGCTCTCATTCGATCCATGATTTACCTGGGGTTATTGGAGAAAGGCAAGATTTATTACTGGAAGCTTTTCATCAGAGCCTTGATGTTTCACAGGGCGGCGTTTGGCGAAGCGATTTCGAGCGCACTTTTCGGCTACCACTTCAGAAAATTGTTGAGTAAGTAGATTGGTAATCTTAAGCGCTCTTCAGTTCATGATATCCGGATATTGAAGCGAATGTTATCATTTAATGGCAGGACTTCAACGGGCAAAAAAGAAGCCCGACGGACACAATAAAGGGTATGGCTCCGAACATGGAGGATACGGTCGTCTCGCCGGGCAATTGAATGACTAGTGTTCACATATTAGTCAAAGTTGGAATGCCTGTCAAGTCTTGTTGCTTCCCAAATACCTCATGCCTTTCCGGAAATACATCTTGGGCGTCTTGCGCCCTAAGGGATCAGTCATCATCATTCAAAACCACTTCTGAAAAGCTGTTATCCGCTGCGTTTCATCTGTGTAGCCGGTTCCAAATACAATAGACGAAAGATTATAATCGTGAACGAATCCATCGTAATCAAGACAAATAGAGAAATCGCAACAATGCGCGAGGCCAATCGAATTGTGGCTCAGATACTTACTAAGCTGGGAGAGATAATAGAACCGGGAATAACAACTGGCAACCTCGACAAAATCGCTGATCAGATGATCCGGAAATCTGGAGGCAAGTCTGCCTTTAAAGGTTATCGTATGAGCGATAAACGTCCTTATCCAGCATGTATATGTTCTTCCGTCAACGAAGAAATCGTTCACGGGATACCTGGACACAGGACATTGAATGAGGGAGACATAGTGGGAGTGGATGTGGGCGTGGTCTTCAAGGGTTTCGTCGGAGATGCTGCCAGGACATACGCTGTAGGAAATATTTCAGATTATGCCCAAAATCTGCTGAGGGTGACAGAGGAGTCCCTGTATAAGGGAATAGACCAGGCTTGGCCTGGTAACCGTCTGCAGGATATATCCAGGGCTGTCCAGCGCCATGTTGAATCCCACGGCTATTCGGTGGTTCGTGATTTTGTAGGACATGGCGTCGGTCGAAAAATGCATGAACCTCCGCAGATTCCCAATTACACTGGAGTAGGCTGGAATCCCAGACTGGAGGTGGGCATGACTCTTGCCCTGGAACCTATGGTTAACGAGGGGACGTGGCGCATTAAACTTCTTGATGATGAATGGACAGCAGTAACGGCTGACGGAAAACTCTCAGCGCATTTTGAACACTCCATCGCCATCACTGACGATGGTCCCATCATCCTTTCTTTGCCGTGAGATAACATGCAGCATTTCCTAGATTTGGTTAAAGGCAGGCGAATTACGGTGATGGGACTCGGGCTTCTGGGGCGCGGCTTGGGAGATACCCTGTTTCTAATAGAATGCGGAGCCCAGGTCACAGTAACTGACTTGAAGTCGGCTGAACAGCTTGCTCCGTCTCTTGCCAAACTTAAAGGACTACCGGTAAAGATTAAGGTGGGCGGTCATGATGAAGAGGATTTCATCTCGGCCGACATGATATTGCGCAATGCTGACGTGCCCCAACATTCTCCCTTTCTCAAACTGGCGCAGGAACACGGCGTCCCTGTCGAGATGGATGAAAGTCTGTTCTGCAAGTTCTTTCCCGGTCTGGTCGTGGGAGTAACCGGCACTAGAGGAAAAACGACCACCACCTCGTTAATATATCGTATTCTGAAGTCTGCAGGGCGAAAAGTCCATTTGGCCGGCAACATAATGGGGACGGCTACCCTGCCTCTCCTTCAGGTAGTCCAGCCCCATGACATTGTTACCCTGGAGCTTTCCAGTTGGCAATTGCAGGGCTTTCACACCGCCGGAATTTCCCCTCAGGCTTCTGTATTTACGAACATATATCCGGACCACTTAAATCGATACTCTGGAATGGAAGAATATATCCAGGACAAGACTGCCATCTACAGATATCAAAAGGAATCCGATTTTTGCGTATTCAACAAGGCCAACCCAGTGACCTCAAGGCTAGCTGGAGAAGCCCCCGCGAAAGTTTCATTTTTTTCTGTGGATGATGCGCCAAATGACTGGGAAACAAGATTGCCAGGAACCCATAACCTGGAAAACGTCGCCTCCGCAGTGGTTACATCGCGGTTGCTGGGTGTGCATGATGCAGTGATTCGTCACGCTGTCGAATCATTCAGAGGGGTTCGTTACAGACTAGAGTCATTAGGGACAAAACACGGGGTTGAATTCGTCAATGACACCACCAGCACCACTCCTGTTTCGGGGATTGCCGCTCTAAACGCTTTTGAAAGTCGCGAAATTTTGCTTATAGCAGGGGGAGCAGACAAGAAACTCGACTTGTCTGATTTCGCAAGGGTTGCGGCCCGTATGGCCACCAGAATTGCATTACTGCAAGGCTCAGCCACTCCGGAACTCCACAAAAAACTCCTCGAACACGGAGCATCGTCCAAAATAGACGGGATATTCTCGGACCTGAAGTCGGCTACACTTACTCTGCTGGCAAACGCCAGACCCGGCCAGGTAGTTTTGTTCTCTCCAGCATGCGCTTCATTCGGCATGTTCAACAATGAATTTCACAGAGGAGACACTTTTTTCAGAATTTTTGAGGAACTTTAGGATTAAGTCCTGATAATCACCCTACTGGAACAGGAAACCCAACGGGGTCGCTTTCTCAACAACCTCGTTGAGTTTTTAAAAACCGTCAGGCGCCAGCTTCCAGCGAGCATTTTGTGAAATCTATAGGCTGCTTGCATCCCTTGCAGACATGAGACCTGTCAAACTCATCGGAAAAGATCTCTACCAGTTTGCCGCAACTGGGACACTTGCACGTGAATGAAGAAAGGTTCTTGTTGGCTTCAAATCCGGGACAATGCATCGGCGTGCTCATGGCTTTACTCCTTCTTTCCCATTTTTTTATCAACAGGCATCCACAATCATTCTGCACAGATAATAGATCAGTGAAGTAAAACCGGCAATAGGAAATATTTCTGAGCTGCAAGGATTGTCAGGCAAAAACAGAAGAAAGGCAGGCTATCGACTGGATTATATTCTCTGACACGCTACAGTAAAAAAGTTATCTCCGGAATATGTTATATACTCCCCCTTTTTGATCGCAGTCTCAGGAAGCAAACCACTCCAGAATTCAACGGCAAAAATCGATGAGCTGATCGTCAGGTCGTGCTTCCCACGAGTGGCTAACCCTCCAATATATTCCTGAGTTCTTTAAGTTCTCTTTTTATCTCAAGTAAAATATCACGATAATCTTCCTGATTTGAAGATATACCTAACGTGTCAAATTTTTCCGGAGCCGCTGGGGCCTCCTCCCTAACACGAGACGCTTTCGTGGTTCTTGACGCTTTCTTATCTGCGGCAGTCTGTTTCTTCATCTCCTGAAGGCGTTTTTTGGCCCCGGCGATAGTGAACTTTTCATCGTAAAGCAGATGTTTTATTTCAAGAAGCAGCTCAAGATCTTTCTTATGATAAAGCCGTTGCCTGGCACGTGTACGCGTGGGTTTAAGAATCTTGAATTCAGATTCCCAGTAACGAAGCACATATGGTTCAACATCCAATATTTCACTGACTTCGCCAATTTTGAAATACTGTTTCTCCGGAATTGCGATGGTCATATTCTACCCACCCCTCCTCATGAGAATGCAAACACCAACTCCAACAAGATCATAGCCAAATCAGCCACTTATCCATGGTACTTGATAAATGGCCAATGTCAGTCTCTGATTGAGGCTCCAAAGGCGTTGCGGAGCGATTCAATCACATGAGAATGAACCTCTTGGACTTCAGCGTCTGTAAGAGTTCGATCCTCAGACCGATACCGTATCCGGAAAGCCATACTCTGATGCCCCTCCGGAATCGATTCGCCTCGATACAAATCAAATAGGATCACGGAATTTATAATATCATGGCCCAAACGTGAAATCAAGTGCTTAATGTCATCTCCTGAACAATTTGTTTCAACCAATATCGATAAGTCCCGTTCTACATGCGGATAGCGCGGTAGAGGCCTAAAAGCTATTCTTTTGCGGTATTCAACCATTAATGGTTCTAGCAAAAATTCAAAGACCTGGATTTTACCAGTTAAACCATTTTCTCTGATCTTTTGTGGAGACAGCTCTCCAACAAATCCCAAGGAAGCGCCATTGAATCGTATATCTGACGACTTACCTGGATGAAGAAAACCTTTGTCTGAACTGGAGAAAGTAACGTCATCACATCCCAGACCTTCGAGGCAATTCTCTATGGCGCCCTTCACATCGTAGAAATCGGTTTCAGGCTTGGGTTCAAATTTACCATATATATTTATTTCTCCGCGATTATAATGCCAGTTGTCCATGTGTCTTGGGCCGCATGCCACTCCGGAGAGAACCAAATCCTCACGAGGCAAATCCTGGTTCTTTACAGGAGTAAAAATCTTACCTATCTCGAAGAGCCGTATGGATTCTGTCTTGAAATTGAGATTCCTCTTTAACGCGCTGAGCAACCCTGGTAATAATGACCGTCTCATCACACTGTAATCCTCAGTCAATGGATTGATGAGTTTAAGCTGCTCTTCATTCGACTCAATGATCCCTAAACTCTGGCATGCGCCTTCAGAAATAAAAGACATCGATATTGTTTCGGTAAATCCGGAGGCCTTCATTATCTCGGCAGCCATTCTCACGCGCTTGTAGAGCGTTTTGGATTGGTCGGGTTTAATCCTGCCGACGGGCATGGTCATGGGAATTTGCTGAAAACCATACACTCTAGCCACTTCTTCTATCATATCGACTTCTCTGTCCAGGTCCCAGCGCCATGAGGGACTGACACATGACGTCGAGTCATTATCAGATTCAGACGGACTACAGGATATGCCAAGACGCTCAAGATGCGAGATAACCTGGTCTCTTGAAAAATGGATTCCCAGTAGCTGTGAAACCTTTCTGGTTCGTAATCTGACCGGATGTCTTACGATAGGAGCCGGATAACAATCAATAACTCCGGATAGCGCCTTGCCACCGGCGAGATTCTGTATCGTGAAAGCAGCCCTGTTTGCAGCCCATAAAGCTCCCTCGGGGTCTACGCCGCGCTCAAACCTGAAAGAAGCCTCTGTAGACATTCCAAGCGCCTTTGCCGTCCTCCGGATCCCAAACATCTCAAAACAGGCGCTTTCAATGACCACATCCGTGGTGGAATGTTGTATCTCCGAATTTTGACCGCCCATGATTCCAGCCAAAGCCACTGATCTGACCGAATCGCGAATCATCAGGCTGTTCTGTGGAAGAAGCCTGTCGGTTCCATCCAAAGTTACAAAAACTTCTTCCGGATCATTTCTTCTGACTACGATTTTTTGGCCTTCAATCCTGTCGTAATCGAAAGCATGCAGTGGTTGGCCGCATTCAAGCAGTATCAGATTTGTGGCGTCAACCACGTTGGATATCGGCCTCACACCGGATCTCTGGAGCCTTAATCTGACAGCAAACGGCGACGGCCCTATTTTGAGTCCTTTGACCATCCTGGCGACATACCGTGGACAAAGTTCAGGCGCCAGACATTCCACGGAGAGTAGCGAAGCAATTGATTCATCACACTCGACTGGCTCGAACACCGGCTTTCGGTAGGCGCAGCCAATGAGCGCCGACAACTCCCGAGCTACTCCGAGTATGGACAGACAGTCCCCGCGGTTCGGGGTGACGGAAGTTTCCAGGATAAAATCCTCGATAAAGTCCATAGATGAGGTAAGAGGCAGACCAATGTGAATGTCAGGATCAAATACAAGAAGTCCAGAGGCATCTTCACCCAATCCCAATTCTTTTTCAGAACACAGCATTCCAGGCGACGCAATGCCCTTGACTTCCCTGTGAGCGACTTTATTGCCTCCGGGTAGATCAGTGCCGACCGGGGCAAAAGCCACTGTTGCCCCAACCGTCACATTTGGAGCGCCACAAACCACTTCCTCTGTTTTGTCTTTAAGATCTAGCTTCACAAGGTTGAGCTTGGCTGCATTGGGATGAGGATTGATATCGAGAATTCTTGCCGTATAAACGGTTTTCAAATTCTCACCCACATGGTTTACAGACTCAACCTCTATACCGCCCATAGTGAGATGATCGGCGATCTCGAGCGCTGTCTTGTCTGTCTCCACGAACTCTTTCAGCCAGTTTAAGCTGACGAGCATTATTGAATACCCCTCTTTGATAGAATGAACGGCAAACTACATCGCCTCGAGGATGACAAAGCGGCGCTCAAGTATCTGAATTTCAAACATCACCGCCTTCAGAATCAACCGACAAAATTTACTCAGAACTGCTTCAGGAATCGAACGTCGTTTTCATAAAAAGAGCGAATGTCAGGGATTCCGTATTTGAGCATGGCTATTCTTTCGATTCCCATTCCGAACGCAAAACCTGAATAAACTTCTGGATCGTAATCAACAAATCCGTAAAGAGCAGGGTCAACCATCCCGGAACCCAGAATTTCAAGCCAACCGGTGAAAGAGCACGTCCTGCAACCTTTTCCAGCGCAAATCACGCACTGAATATCAACCTCAGCGGATGGCTCGGTAAACGGAAAAAAACTGGGCCTGAAACGAAGGCCTACGTCAGACCCAAAATACTCGTGAACAAATGCCGTCAAAACGCCTTTCAGGTCTGCTAACGACACATCCTTGTCCACCCACAACCCTTCAATCTGCATGAACATTGGAGAGTGGGTTATGTCGGCGTCCCGTCGATATACCTTTCCGGGACATATGATTCTTACCGGTGGTTTGGTCTTTTCCATGGTGCGTATCTGCACTGGAGAGGTGTGGGTTCGTAGCACCACATTTTCCGAAAAATAGAAAGTATCTTGCATGTCCCTTGCCGGATGATCCCTCGGAATGTTCAACGCTTCAAAATTGTAGTAATCGAGTTCAACTTCGGGTCCCTCCGCCAACTGAAAGCCTAACCCGGTGAAGACATCAATCAATTCGGACGTGACCCGGTTGAGCACATGCAATTTTCCGAATTCTGCCCTTCGCCCCGGAAGCGTTACATCGATAAAATCCTTTTTCAGTTCTTCCTGTTCCGAATCCTCGATAAATTTTCGCTCGCGTAATTCAAACCTGCCCTCGAGGTCCTCTTTGATTTCATTTGCAAGCTTTCCAATCGATGATCTCTGCTCAGGCTCGAAATCCTTCAGGCTCCTGAGTAATCCGGTCAATTCACCCTTTCTACCCAGCACTCGGGTGCGCAAATCGTTCAGAGCCTTTGCATCGGACAATACGTTCATATCCGAAATGCTGGATTCTCTCAGCGCGTTTAATTTGTCTATCATCTGAACCTCGGTTTATCAGAAACCTGATGAAAGTTTTTTGATCAAACGGCAAAAAATAAAAAGCGGTCATTGAGACCGCTCTGATTCAGCGTTTAGAGAGCGGTCCAGCATCGAGTAGGCGATGGCTACGCGCTCTCATCCCGTCAGAATTATCGACCAGCTAGGCTTTCAGCGCAACCATAGCGCTATCAGCGATGCTCTTGAATGTTCCAGGATCACTAATAGCCAGTTCTGCCAGAATTTTTCTGTCTATGGCCACCTCGGCTTTTTTCAAACCTTCTATCAACCTGTTGTAATGGATACCATTCAGTCTTGCAGCGGCGTTGATTCTGGCGATCCAAAGCCTTCTGAAATCCCTCTTTCGGTTTCTTCTATCACGATATGCGTAACAAAGGGCCCTCTCAACCGTTTCCTTGGCCTGTTTCAGGGTTCTGCTCCTACCCCCGACATAGCCCTTTGCCATTTTCATAATTTTTTTTCGTCTAGCCCTGCTTGCGGGCGCGCACCTAACTCTGGGCATTTTTCTCTCCTAGTAAATCATGCGGGCTAACTGAAGAATCCTGGCCAGTAACATCATTTGAACTCAGTCAAACGCGTTCGTCAGGATCAACAAATCCGGCGATTATTCTTATCCATACGGCAGAAGTCTTTTGATTTGAGCACTATCTCGCTTGTCTATCAATGAACCATGTCTCAGGTTTCTCTTCTGCTTGCGCGTCTTGGATGTCAGGATATGACTATGATAAGCCTTTTTTCTCTTAATTTTACCACTTTTCAGCACAGTGAACCTTTTTGCCGCTCCACGACAGCTTTTTAATTTTGGCATGATGATGTCTCCCAACTCTTGAGTTCAACCCTAAAAAAGTTCACCGGTAACGAGGCGGCCAATTCGGAACGCTTCGTCGAAACTGCCATATATAGCGGGGCCATCCATGCAGGCAGTCGCCTAAACTTTACCTAAAAGGGTCTTCGATGAAATTTCCGGACTTTGCCATTAAGTCATGGCATAGCCACAAATGTTCCACTTTATTGTTGAAAGCAGCGCACCGGAAGACGTCTCAATCCCTGAAATAGAGGCGAAATCTTGTGCTTTCTTTCGAACACATACTTATACATCAAATTCCAGTCAGTGACAATTTTTTTTCATCAGGTCATTCATTGTTTGACATCGCCCTTTTCTAATGATAACAAACCGAACAATAGATAACGATTTGACCCCGGTTAAACAACATGAATGAGCCTCTTATCGACTTTAGTAGAGGGAATCAATAGCTCAGGGACCCTCAGAGGGGCGTTAGCACAGCCATTATCAAGTAACCGAAGCGGTAAGCCGCGTAAGTCCTCTGAATTTAGCGCCTGAACGAACTTTTTTGCGCATGT
>CAZGVM010000105.1:0-5080 GCA_964528855.1 uncultured Desulfomonile sp.
CTGGAAAAGACCCTACCGCAAGTGCTGTAATTTCCGATATAGTAGATGCTTTAAGGAATAATGGCAAAAATTCCGGTATAATTTGTGAAGATGCTGGTAGGAAGAAAGTAATACTTCCATTTGAAAAAAGTGAAGTTCAAGCCTTACCCGTTGCCTCACCAAAGAAGACATTGACACTCTCCAATTCTCCCTTTCAACTCATTGCCTCCCTGAACACCTTGTAAATCTGTGGGGCGACCGAAGTAAAGCGTATCATGGCCATAGTATACTCATCCGTCTTCTCGATGGAAACAACCTTGCCGTACATGTCTCCGAAACTTTCATAGACAGGATCACACAGCGCCATGCGAAGGTCTTCCCATTGTCCGACGTCATCGCTTGTCCTGATAACTGCGCTTGTGGGAGAAAGTTGAACTATTGCCCCCTGACGCGCATTCTCATCGATGATCTTGGCCTCCATGCCGTAGAAGCATACCTTTAGGGGATTGTCCAGGTCCTTGAACTTGTAGCACCTGTCGCTGAGTTTGACCTCGTGTTTCCCTCTCAGGCCTACAACCTGGTAAAGGTTGACCTTTCCTACAACGCCCTTCATTTCGACACTGAGTGTTGCCTTGATTTCCAGTTTTTCGGACAATTTGTCGTAAGTCGATTGACTCACCAGCACCTGCCCGCCGGTGGAAAATGATTCCATTCGTCCGGTAAAATTGACCTGAGCCCCGACGGCCCCGTATTTGGACCTCTTCTCGGATCCTATGTTTCCCACAACCACACTGCCGGTGTTGATCGCTATGCCCATTTCCAGGTGAGGCAGGCCATCCGCCTCGTTTAATTCGTTAATATGCTCCATGGCGTTCTGCATCCTGAGAGCGCAGGCCACCGCCCGTCCAGGATGATCGTCAAGGTCCTGAGGAGCCCCGAAGAAAGCCAGTATACCGTCTCCGATTATCTCATCGATCGTGCCACGGTATTCAATTAGTATCTCTATCATGCTGCCGAGGTAACGGTTGAGGAATCTGATGACGTCCTCCGGAGCCATGTTGGATGTAAGGGCCGTAAATCCCCTTAGGTCCGACATCATGACCGATATCTCGCGCTTTTCACCGCCGAGTTTCAGACCGTCCTTGGACTCAAGGATGCTGCTCACCACTTCCTTGGTCAAATAGCGTCCGAAAGTGTCACGTATAAAATCCCGCTCCTTCAGTCCCCGGCTCATCTCCGTCAATGATTCGGCCAACTCTCCCACTTCATCCCTGACCTTTACGTCGCTCAGGTCAATGTCAAGATCGCCCTGCTTTATTTTACGGGCCGCCGCCGCCATCTTGCGTAACGGTTTTGCAATGGATCTGGCCACCAGGTAACTCGGGATGAGCATCATAAGGATGCCCACAATGGAAATCAGAAGAGTTTCGCGATGCAGTCCGTGAATGTCCTCGAGAAGTGAATCCTTGGAATAGGCTGCCGCCAGGGACCATTTTGGAGATGGAATCTGGGCGTGGGCCAGAATGACGCCATCGGGAAACAACGGCGTACTTTCCAGCATGGCGATGCCTGAACCCTCCTGGAGCATGGAACGTCCAAGCTCACGCACCTTTTCGTCGTCATGATGCTCAGCGAGGCTGAATATCGTTTCCCTCATTATGAATTCAGGCTTCCGATGGGTCACGAATCTTCCCGAATCCGAAATCACGAAGAAAAAAGAATCCCTAACCGTTGTAACGGAAGCCACAAGCTCACTCAACCAGTTGAGGGAGATGTCAGCGACGACAACTCCACGAAGAGCTCCCCGGCTGCCATCAGGATTTACATGATAAAAGGGCGCCGAATATGATGTCATCAATTCTTTTGCCCCTTCGTCAAAGTATGGCTCTACCCAGACCGGCCGGTTGAGTATCTTGGGAATGTGATACCAGTCCTTCCTCAGGTAATCCTCGGTTTCCGGGGTAAGCCCCTGAAAAACAAGTTTACCGTCTTTTTTATAGTAATATGAGCAGTACAGAGGCGTATTGCGGTCGTAAGCCCATTCCTCGAAGGCTACCGCAATTCCAAAAACCTCCGGATGGTCATTGACCGCGCGTTCTATGAGTTTATCAAGCTTGCTGAAATCGGAGCCCGGTGTCTCCAGAAAGGCCTTGATACCGAGCGGCGCCTTTTCAACGGCGCGAAATTCCTGTTCAATACGCCTGGCCACCGATAAGGACAGATATCTCGCCCTGCGCTGAGCGTCTTTCAGAATGATCTCTTTTGAAAACGTGTAGCTGTATGCGAGAACAAAACCGAAAACCACCGAGCTTGCGGCTATCACCATCAGGGCAAGTTTGAATATGATATGGTTCCATACCCTGGTCTTCAATGCGGTCCCCTGTAAAACTCCCCGAATGGAGGGATTTCGCTGATTATTTTGAATTCCAGCATGCTCCGGGCCACACGCATGTAATCATCCTGAGTCAATTGACCCATCTTCAGGTTTCCCGAATCCGGCTCTATGAACACTCGCATCTTTTCCAGCATCCATTTCTGATGTGGCCGGTTGGACGGGGTGTTTGCGTTCCTGACATGTTTCATCACAATGTCAAGCGCTTCTTCCCTGTGAGAAAAAGCGTATCTCCACCCTTTCAACGATGCGTCCACAAATCGCTTGCAAAGATCAGGATTTTTTTTATAGGTCGATTCAAGCGTGAATATTGCGTCTTCCGGGAAATTTAAACCGTATTCACCCAGGAAAAACGTCTGGAGTTCATCATGATTGAGGCCATTCTGGATCAAAGTGTGGTATTCGTTGTAGTACATCACTGACATCGCGTCCAGAGCCCCTTTCAGAAAGAGCCCCACCGACGTGAAATTCGGTATGACATTCACATTTACATCGAACTTCCTGAAGAACATCAGGGGTTGCAGATAGAAATGTCCCTCCCACAGACCGACCCTTTTCCCCTCGAAATCCTTTGGTTCAAGTATGCCACTGTTTTTTTTCGCCACGAGTATCAGGGATGACTTCTGAACAACCTGGGCGAGGGCCACAATCTGTTGTCCTATGGCTCTCTGACGTATACCGTTGCTCAACCAGTCAGTGCAGAATGTGGCTTTACCGGTAGCCAGCAAACCGAAGGGCTCTTTACTGGGGCCACCATCCAGTAGGGTCATGTCAATGCCGGCGTCGCGGTAGAAGCCCTTATCGAGCGCCACCATGTAGCCTGCAAACTGCGCCTGAGGGATCCATTGGGGAATCAGTGAGACCTTGTCGAGGGGCTTATCTTGGGCTCCGGCGACAGACATAAGGCACAGGACTAGAGTGAAAACCCAAACGACATGTTTCATCGGCAATCTCACACGCATCAATATTATTCATTTCCTGTGAGGTCTTCGTCACCTTCCTGAATTTCATCGTTAGGATCGGCCCTTGTGACATCCACAACCTGCTCTGAGGGATCCATCCGGACCATGATTCTTCCACTGGTGTTGCGGCCGATTACCGATATTTCCGACATCCGCAGACGAATGATCTTTCCAACGGAGGTTACAATGAGAAGATGGTCCGAATCCTCCACCATCTTTACCCCGACAACATCACCTATCTTCTCGTTTACCCTGATGGTTATCACACCCTGTCCCGCACGATTCTGCTCGGAATATTCCTTCAGATGCGTCCTCTTGCCGAAACCGTTTGTGGTGATAGTAAGTAGGGTGCCAGTTTCATTGGCGATTACTTCCATGGCAATGACTACGTCGTCATTTCTCAGATTTATGCCCGTGACACCCCTGGCCTGACGTCCCATGGATCTTATCTGCTCTTCATGGAATCTTATCGCCTTGCCTTTGCGCGTGGCCAACAGTATGTCATCGTTTCCGGTGGCGAAGTTGACATCGATCAGTTCGTCATCCGGATCGATGGTAAGAGCAATGAGTCCGGTGGAGCGAGGCCGTGAGAATTCCGACTTGGATGTCTTCTTGATCTTGCCTTTCCTGGACACCATCACGACATAACCGTCGGAACTCAACTCCTGCACCGGTAGAATTTTGCGGATCGTCTCACCATCCTCGAGTTTCAGAAGGTTTATTATGGCGCGGCCTCTGCTATAAGGCCCCTCTTCCGGAATCTGATAAACCCTTATCCAGTGGACCCTTCCACGATTGGAGAAACACAACAGCACATCATGGGAAGAACAGTACAATATCTGGTTCACAACGTCTTCGCCGGCTATCCTGGCCCCTATCCTGCCCTTTCCTCCCGGTTTCTGGGATTTATAAAGGCCTGCCTGGGCGCGTTTCACGTAACCCCTGTTCGAAAATGTTACAACCATGTCTTCGCGCGGGATGAGGTCCTCTTCCTGAGGCTCATAACCGGAATCGACAATTTCCGTGCGCCTCTCATCGCCAAACTGATCACGCACTGCCTCAAGTTCGGACACTATGATGTCCATTACCTGGGCTTCCGAGGACAAGATGCCTTCAAGCTCGGCTATCTTTGCCAGAACATCCTTTAGTTCCTGCAATATCTTGTCCCTCTCCAGGCCGGTGAGTCTCTGTAGACGCATTTCCAGTATGGCCTGAGCCTGGATCTGGGAAAGCCCGAAATTCGTCATCAGGGCTTCTCTGGCTATTGGCGGATTTTCGGCCTGACGAATCGTCCTGATGACGGCGTCAAGGTTATCCAGGGCAATCTTGAGGCCCTCCAGAATGTGGGCCCGCTCTTTGGCCCTCGCCAGTTCGAATTTCGTCCTGCGGGTCACAACCTCGATTCGGAAGTCTATGAATCCGTAAAGAATTTCCTTGAGATTTAGAGTCCTCGGCCTGCCGTTATCCACACACAACAACTGTATGTTGAAATTCGTCTGCAACTGGGTATGCTTGAATAACTGGTTAACTACCACTTCGGGGTTTTCATCCCTTTTCAGTTCAAAAACCACCCTCATACCCTGACGATCCGATTCATCGCGTATGTCCCTGATCCCGACAATTCTCTTGTCCTTTACCAGATCGGCGACATTTTCGACGAGCCGGGCCTTGTTCACGGTGTAGGGCAGTTCAGTCACCACGATCCTCTGGTAACCCTTGCCGACGTCCTCGATTTCTGTCCTGGCCC
>CAZGVM010000105.1:5090-11486 GCA_964528855.1 uncultured Desulfomonile sp.
CTTCACACTGCCACGTCCGGTAGTGTAGGCGTCCCTTATCCCCTGCCTTCCCTGAATAAATCCGCATGTGGGGAAATCGGGGCCGTGCATGTGTCGCATCAGGTCAGAGATGGAGCAGTCGAGATTTCGCGCCAGGTGGATGGTGGCGTTAATGGTTTCTGTCAGGTTATGCGGTGGAATGCTTGTCGCCATGCCTACCGCTATTCCCTGGGATCCGTTCACGAGCAGGGTCGGGAAACGTGCGGGCAGGACTGTAGGCTCTTCCTGTGAATTGTCATAATTGGGAACGAAGTTGACGGTGTCTTTTTCGATGTCATCCAGCATCGGTTGACATACACGGGCCATCCGGACTTCCGTATACCTCATGGCGGCAGCAGCGTCGCCATCTACGCTTCCGAAGTTGCCCTGCCCGTCGATTAGGATGTATCGCATGGAGAACGGCTGGGCCATTCGCACGATTGAGTCGTAAACGGCAGTGTCTCCATGGGGATGGAACTGGCCAATGACATCACCGACCACCCTGGCTGCCTTGCGGTACGGCCGATTCCAGAAATTTCCGGCCCGGTGCATTGCAAACAGAATCCTTCTGTGCACAGGCTTGAGGCCATCACGTAAATCCGGTAAAGCCCTACCCACTATTACGCTCATCGCATAATCAAGATAAGACTTCTGAATTTCATCCTCTATGCCAACCGCTATTATTTCCTGACCTGAAGCCAAACCAAACCCCTTCTCTTTATCGGAATCATTCAATCTTGGACCAAGAATTGCCTGTCGGAGAGTTTCCGGCGAATAAGCCATCGCCGAAAAAATAACCTTACCTGGATTACCACTAATAAATGATTATACCATTTTACGGCGCCGGGTTTCAATAAACTCCCTCTCCAATGAACTAAAAACAGGAGCCATTCGATGATGTGACGGATCGACCGCAAATTTTTGAGCTGTAGCCCCCTTTTTGCTCACACACCGATTCACTATGATGCGTAAACTGTCAAATCATCACAGAACCGGCTTGCGTTATCAAATCTTAGGGTCTAAAATCACGTGTTGAGCCGTCGCCCAACGGCGTCACGAATTTTACCAAGTAAATTAAGCTACTACATGGGTGTTTGATGAAAATCTCAGAGAAATCTGCTGCGATATTGGGTTTTATTTTTGGCGCCTCGTTATTGGCGCTGATTTCATTACTTCACAGACTCATCTCTAATGTTCCCGCTTTTGAGATCCACACTTTCATCACTCCCGTGTTCGTAGGCGGAACTCTTGGCGCGGCTATCGGATTTCTATTAGCCCGCTTTTACGAGAAGACCGAAGAAATCGAACAGCTTGTTCAGGTACGCATCAATGAGGCCGCCCGCTTCGAGAAGGAAAAGGAAAGTGCGCTTCTGGAGCAGGATAGGATCACTCAGGAAATACTCAATCAGGGCAAACTGGTTGACACGCTTCTGGCCACCCTTCCCGCCCCTGTCTTTTTTAAAGACCCCAGTGGCAGGTATCAGGGATGCAACAAGGCATACGAAGACCTGATCGGAATTACTGCGGAAGAACTACGCGGAAAAACCGCTTACGACCTTTATGACGAGAAATCGGCCTTGCTTTTCGAGCAGTCCGACAGATCCCTGGCTGTTGAGGACGGACAAAAATCCTACGAAACTACAATTGTGACCAGATGTGGAAAAACAAGGGATGTCAAGATCACAAAGACAACCTATCACCTTTCGGATGGTTCATTGGGCGGGTTTGTCGGTGTCATACTGGATATCACGGAATCCAGGGAGAACCAGAGGACCCTTGCCAAAACTGCCGAACGCCTCGATTTGGCGCTAAAAGGCGCCGACATGGGCTTCTGGGATTGGAACATACTTACCGGCGAGGTCATTTACAGCGATCGCTTCATAGACATGCTTGGATTTGACCGGTCGGAAGTGGTCAATGAACTTGACTGGTGGCAGCGGTTGATCCATCCGGCGGATTCTCCCAAGGTATGGTCCCAGATAGAAGATCATCTGAAAGGAGATTTTTCGGCAATAACCGCCGAATTCCGCTTACGCCACAAATCGGGGACATGGCTCTGGATGAGGGCCATGGGAAAGGTAGTTGAACGGGACGAAAAGGACAGGCCGGCCAGGGCCGCCGGCACCCAGATAGACATTACAGCGTCAAAAAAGGTCAGAGAGGATTTCAAAAACCAGATCAGCCTCATGGAAAGCCTGCTGGCCGCCATTCCAAATCCAATATTCTTCAAGGACATCCAGGGACGTTACCTGGGCATAAACAGGGCTTATGAAGAATTTACAGGGTTCGGGCTTGAGGACATCCGGGGCAAGAAAGCCGATGACTTCTGGTATAAACCTGTGGCCGACAAATCAATGGTCACTGACGAATTCGTGCTGACCCACAGTAAACCGGTGAGTTATGAATTTACCCGCAAGAATGCCAACGGCGAAGAACGCAACTGCCACATCTCAAAGGCGCCCTTCTTCAGATCCGACGGCGCTGTGGACGGCCTTATCGGTATCATTACCGATATAACCGACAGCAAGCGAGTGAAGGACGCGCTCACGGAATCTGAAGAAAAGTATCGAACCGTTGTTGAATACGCCGGACAGATGATTGCCATCACCCAGTACGGCAAGCCCGTCTTCGTCAACCGAAAGGCCCTGGAACTGACCGGCTATTCCGAAGCGGAACTGATAAGCAACGGACTTACCATTTTCATTCATCCCGATGATCTTGAGAGAGAAATAGACCTGCTGCAGGACACCTTCCGTGAATCAAACCTGATCCCAACCTCCCAGTACAGGATAGTCACCAAAAACGGAGACACAAAATGGTGTGAAGAACAAACTGTTCTCGTCAACTGGAAATCAGAACCGGCCACCCTCCACTTCATCACGGAGATCACCGAGAGAAAAAAGGCCGAGGACATCCTGTTGGGTGGTGAGAGGCTCAAGGCTGTTGCCGACCTGGCTTCCGGAGTGGCCCACAATTTCAACAACATGCTCCAGATAATCATGGGCGGAGCCGGCCTGGCCATAATGGACCTGGATTCCGGGGACAACGACAGAGTGCGCTCACAACTCAAACAAATAGCTGAAAGCGCTAGGTTTGGCGCAGCAGCGGTAAGAAGACTCGAGGATTTTGCAAATATCAGTTCGAAAACCAGAGTCGGCGCTGTGGATGTTTTCGATGTCTCGGACCTTGTGCTCAGGGCCATCGACATGACGGAACTCTGGTGGAAAACAGGGCCTGAAAAAGAAGGCCATAAAATAGTCATCAGAACGGACCTTGCCCCGGGACTGGTTACCAGGATACAGGAAGACGACCTTTTCGAAATTCTCATCAATATCATAAAAAACGCCACCGAGGCTCTCCCCAGAGGCGGCCATATTACCCTGTCATCAAGGTTGGAGAACAACAACGTTTTTATCTCCATTAAGGATGACGGCATTGGAATACCGAAAGAGAACCTTGGCAAAATCTTCGAACCATTCTGGACGACCAAAGGCTTGAAGGCCACCGGAATGGGCCTTTCAAGCAGCCTGGGAGTCATCAAGCGATACAACGGCGACATTTCCATCCAGAGTGAGCCCGGGCAAGGCGCCGAAGTGTTGATTTCACTGCCGGGACATCTGACGGAAGTAGAGGAACCCGAGTCAACCCAGGACATGGCTCAAGCGGTCGGGCCACTTAACATACTTGTCGTCGATGACATGGAAATGCTCGTGGAATTGCTGGACGACGGACTCAGCGAGTTCGGTCATAAAGTCTTCACCGCTCTGTCCGGCACAGAGGCGATCTCAAAGTTCCTGGCCAATGATATCGATCTGGTGATCAGTGATCTGGGCATGCCGAATGTCACAGGCTGGGATGTCGGCAAGGAAATCAAGAGAATATGTGAATCCAGGGGTGTCCCCAAAGCGCCATTCATACTCCTGACCGGATGGGGCAATCAGCAGGCGGAGGAAGACAGAATTCTTGAGTCCGGAGTCGATGAAGTAGTCATGAAACCCGTAGACCTCGGAAACCTCCTGACGGTCATAGATAAAATAGCCTTTTCAAAACCTTCCTGACAGACCCGTAAAACTCTATTAGACCAAAACCATAACCTACCTGAAAACCTGATTTAGCATGTTGTCCGTTTGAGATGAAGGCGCTGATGTCTATAACCATCATTAACAGCGGGTTAATCGCGTCTCGAGTCATATCTGTTTGACAAAACGGGCTCAACTATGAAATAATAAACCACTTTAATTTGTCCTGGAGGTTTATGGATGTTTAAGATTCTAAAAATGGCTCTTGCAGTCAGTCTCATTGTCGCTATGGCCGTACCGGCTTTTGCCGCGGCCAAGGGTTCGAACAAGTCATTTACCTCTGATATGGCCGGCTCAGTGTATGACAGAGGAGCCAACATGGTGGACAGCGCCGATGGTTACATAAATTATGCGCTCAAGACGACTTTCAGCCTGTTTAACCCTTGTCTGGACGCGGTAAAGTTCTGTTCGGACCGTGTTTTTGCTCCAATTCAGATGCCGATAGACTATGTTGAGGGCAAGATTTACAAGACCAACGCCGCCCCGAAAAAGGCGGTAGCAGTTCCGGCGCCCTTGAAGCCGGTCATGCCCAGGTAGTTCTATACAAAAATAAAATATTATAGCGGGGTTAGGCGGAGCGAACAGGGGTTGTTGCGGTCCGTCCTCCGGAGGGAGCGAATGATTTTTAGAATTGCGCCTGTGCTGGCGATGCTCCTTTTTCTGTCTCTGGCTCCAGCCTCGGCTCAGGAAAAGGCGCATCCCAACGCTTTGGCCATCTTCTCTCAGATTGTCCACGAAATGGCCGATGGAAAGTTAAGCATGAAGCAGTCCCAGGACACTGCTTTGGCCATCGCCAACGCCGGGAACAAATACTTCAACAGAATCACATGTGGGGACATGTGGCTTTATCTGGCAATCGTTTACATAGAAAGCGGATTCAGGAACAACATAGTGAATTATCGGAACTGCCACGGGATGTTTCAGGTCCATGCGCCTTCATGGGCTCGAAAGTTCAATGTCAGATACTCGGATTTGTTAGACCTTCATGTGAATGCGGAGTGCGGCGTACAGATATTCAAGTATTACCTTGAAATGTACGGAAACCTGGTTCATGCGCTGAGCGCATACAATAGCGATCATCCCAGCGCTTCCACCCGATATGCCAGGGCTGTTCTCGCCACACGCGAAAAGATCAGGAAACGCTACATTCAGCTTTACCGGGTTTACCGCGACACACCCGTACTGGCGGCTGCGACGCCCTATGGCGCCAAATAGTTTCAGCCTGTTTTAGGTATTCCGGGGGGACAGGACAGCTCCGGGTTTTGTCACCGGGGAGGACCGTACATGAACGGTGACATCATGGAAGCCATAAGATCGAAGGGATTCAGTGGTGACGGGTTGTGATCCATCGGAATGTAGGGGTCGTGTCCAACCGGGTAGTTCTTGGAAACCGGACCCGTCGGGGGGGTCATGTACTGCGGCAAACAGCTCTTGCAGCCGCTCAAGCCAAGCAACGCCACCAACGCGAACGCAAGGACAAAACCTTTTATCATTTTTGCAAAATTCATTTCCGGCTCACTTTAGCGCCCATTCTATACGTTTTGCAGTAATTGATCAAGGTAAAAATACCGTTGGGCCTGCGCATTGGTCGCCGTTTCTTCTTACTACCTGACCGTGAACATTCGCCTGGCTCTCTGGGACATCATTATTTGGCCCTGGGCATCGACCAGGAGCGCAGCCACATCCGGCAGACTCTCTACCAACTCCATCCCCTTTTCTTTCCCCAACACAAATACTGCCGTGGACAGGGCGTCGGCCGTTACCCCTTCCGGCGCCACTATTGTCACAGACTGCAGACCATCGGCCGGATAGCCGGTCCTGGGATCGAGCAGATGATGATATCTCTTGCCTGCCTCCTCAAAGGAACGCTCGTAATCTCCCGAAGTCACCATGGCCTGATCGGTTATCTCCGCTACGGCTATTATCCCACCGGGGTTGCGTGGGTCCTGAACGCCAATTTTCCAGGGCTTCCCCTGTTCTTTTTCGCCATAGGCCACAATGTCTCCACCCGCGTTGACAAGCGCGGCCTTCACTCCCAGGCTCCTGAGTGTCTGAGCCGCCCTGTCGATGGCGTAACCCTTTGCTATGGCCCCCAGATCCAGTCCCATACCCGTAGCTGTGAGCGACACGGTATGCCCGTCTCCATCGACCAGGACCTGTTCCCAGCCTATCAGGGGCAGGACCTTCCCTATTTCCGAACTGTCAGGAAGCCTCGGACCGGAGTCCCCGCTGAAGTTCCAGAGTTGAGCAACCGGACCGATGGTCGTATCGAATGCCCCTTTGGACAGCGCGGAAAATT
>CAZGVM010000106.1:0-5597 GCA_964528855.1 uncultured Desulfomonile sp.
CCCTGTTCACAACGGTTTTAAGATCGATAAACTTGATACGTCCCTCGTTTCGGGCAAACAACTGCGATGAGCTTGATCCTAACCATTCAAGAAGGACCTGGCCCTCAGACTCGATCTTGTCCCCATCCTGGACCTTGACGTTCATGTAGTCCATTACGGGGTAGCGCTCGTAGAGTCTGAACAGGATCTGGTCGTCCTGCTCTCCGCGTATCTGGAATATTCCGCCTCGTCGTTCCGCCTCAGAGATTCTGGGAGTTCCTTCGAGGTTATCAAAAATGAAAGACTGAGGCAGCAACTGGCTGTCATTCCTGACGACAAAGCGAGAGTTGTCAGGTATTTGGAATTTTGATTTCAGTCCATCCTCATCCTGTAGGCTGAAAGACTTTTTGTCCGAAGAAATCCATATCTTACCGCCGAGTTTTTCAGCATCGGTTGTCTTGTGGTAAGGCCCTTCATACAGGAAAGAAGATTCCCTCAATGTCTGGCCATCGCCGACCATCCATTTCTGGACTTCATCCTTGCGAATCGAAAAATCTTCGTAAACGACGACCGCTTTCATTTTTTCTTTTTCTTTGAGTATCATAACCTGGCCCTTTTTACGGGCCGATATGATATTTCTCTTCAGTGAAGCGGTCCCACCGATATGGAAGGTTCTCATTGTAAGCTGAGTTCCAGGCTCACCAATTGACTGGGCGGCTATGATTCCAACGGCCTCCCCTATATTGACCATTTTCCCGTGGGCGAGGTCTCGTCCATAGCAAAGGCTGCAAACTCCTCTTTTTGACTGACAAGTGAGCACCGAGCGAATTTTCACTCGATCAATGCCCGAGTCCTGGATCCGATCCCTGTGTTCTTCCTGAATTTCCTCATTGGCCTTAACTATGATTTCTCCGGTGTACGGATGTTCTATGTCTTCCAAGGCGACACGACCAAGGATACGGTCTGCCACATGTTCTATGATTTCGCCGCCTTCCTCAAGTGAGGCCATATCAATACCGTCCAGCGTGCCACAGTCCTTGTCATGAATAATTGCGTCCTGGGCTACGTCAACCAGGCGCCGGGTAAGATAACCCGAGTTGGCTGTTTTAAGGGCGGTATCGGCAAGACCTTTGCGGGCGCCGTGAGTGGAGATAAAATACTGCAAGACAGTAAGGCCTTCCCTGAAATTGGCTTCAATGGGAGTCTCGATAATTTCTCCAGTAGGCTTGGCCATCAGACCGCGCATTCCCGCAAGCTGACGTATCTGCTGGGTGCTACCTCGAGCTCCGGAGTCGGCCATCATGTAAATGGGGTTGAAGCTCTCAACCTTTTTCTCGGAACCGTCCTCCAGTCTTATGGTCATAGAGCGCAGACCGCTCATCATCCTCTCGGATATGTCCTCATTGGCCCTGGCCCATATGTCGATGACCTTGTTATACCTCTCTCCATCAGTAATCAGACCCTCTTTGTACTGATTCTGAATTTCCAGAACTTCACTACGAGCCTTGTCAATTATCTCCCTCTTTGAATCGGGAATACGCATATCGTCTACGCATATGGATATTCCTGCCTTTGTGGCGAACTGATAACCAAGGTCCTTGAGCTGGTCGGCCAATATGACCGTTTTTTTGTCCCCACATTTTCTGTAAGCTTCATCTATGAGATTTGCCAATTCCTTCTTCTTCATAACCTTGTTGATGGAGGAAAAGGGAATTTCTTCCGGCACAATATCTCTGAGGATGATTCGTCCCACCGTGGTCTGGATGAGGTCATTGTTCTCTTTGATAAGGATCTTCTCGTGGAGATCTACCACTCCAGAGTCGTAAGCCACGCGTACCTCATGCACATCGGAAAATTTGCGAGGCTCTTTGTCCAGTTCAGGATCGACGGTCTCTCTAGTCAGGTAATACAATCCGAGGACTATATCCTGTGTGGGAACAATGATGGGTTTGCCGTGAGCAGGAGACAGGATGTTGTTGGTGCTCATCATAAGCACACGGGCTTCCACCTGCGCTTCAATGGACAGCGGGATATGAACGGCCATCTGATCGCCGTCAAAGTCTGCGTTAAAGGCGGTGCAAACCAGTGGATGGAGTTGGATAGCTTTTCCTTCCACCAGAATGGGCTCAAAGGCCTGAATTCCGAGACGGTGGAGAGTAGGAGCCCTATTTAGCAAGACCGGGTATTCCTTGACTACATCCTCCAGAATGTCCCAAACTTCCGGGGTTTCCTTCTCCACAAGTTTTTTGGCGCTTTTGATGGTGGTAACGTAACCACGCTCTTCAAGTTTGTTGTAAATGAATGGTTTGAAAAGCTCTAAAGCCATTCTTTTGGGTAGACCACACTGGTGCAACCTTAGATCCGGGCCTACCACGATGACAGATCGTCCCGAGTAATCGACACGCTTGCCCAGCAGGTTCTGTCGGAAGCGGCCCTGCTTGCCTTTGAGCATGTCTGAAAGTGATTTCAGTGGCCTTTTATTAGGCCCTGTGATGACTCTACCCCTTCTACCGTTGTCAAAAAGCACATCGACTGCTTCCTGAAGCATGCGCTTCTCATTCCGGAGAATAATTTCGGGAGCATTCAATTCTTTTAAACGCTTTAAACGGTTATTCCTGTTGATGACCCTTCTGTAGAGATCATTAAGATCTGAAGTAGCAAAGCGACCGCCATCAAGAGGAACAAGAGGTCTTAAATCCGGAGGGATGACTGGAACTGTGGTCAAAATCATCCAGGCCGGATTCTGCCATTGTCTGAATTTGCTGAGATGCTCGGGGGCCACAACCCTTGACCTGGTTAGCCTGTCTATGATGTTGTTGATTTCCACAAAAGCAAGCTGTTTTCTGATTTCCCAGCTTTCGGTTTCATGCCACTTCACCTGCATTTCCCGAGCTGTCTGAAGCAGTTCGAACAGAAAACGGCCCTTTTCACCGTCCGGATCAAAGCCTTCGTAAATAGCTGTGAGATCCTTTACCAGGATGTCCGGCTCAATTCCTTTGAGGGATTCGAGGACTCTCAATCTCTTGGCCAGCTTTTTTCTCTTTGCCTCGGAGGCCGAGTCCTTCATGTCCTCACGCAATCTCACACTCTCGGAGACCAGGTCCAATCTCTCCAGAGTCATTCTGACTGCTTCACCACCCATCAGTGCCTCAAAGTCGCCTATATCGGAACCATAATCATCCATGACCTGGCGATATTTTTCTTCGTTTATCAGTGTTCCAGGCTCAAGGTCCGTATTCCCCTTGGAGATCACAAGAAACGATTCAAAATAAAGGACTCTCTCAACTTCTTTGAGTGTCAGATCCACCAGAGTCCCGATTCTACTGGGTAAGCTTTTCAGAAACCATATATGGGCTACAGGTGTGGCAAGCTCAATGTGTCCCATTCGTTCCCGCCGAACCTTGGACTGTATCACTTCGACACCGCATTTTTCACAAATGGTTCCGCGGTGCTTCATGCGTTTGTATTTACCGCAATTACACTCGAAATCCTTGACCGGGCCAAAAATTTTTGCGCAGAACAGACCGTCTCGCTCCGGTTTGAATGTCCTGTAATTTATAGTTTCAGGTTTCTTGACTTCTCCATGTGACCAAGACCTGATTTTTTCAGGGGACGCCAATGATATTTTTACGGCGTTAAAATTAAGCGGATCTTTTGGCTTTTCAAAAAAACTGTAATAAACTTCTTCCATGTTTCCCTCCTGGTATAGGGGTTAACGACTGTCAAAGCGGCCGTCCGAGGGATTTTTGGTTCAAGAAACAAGTTCCAAACCGTGATATACTATCTCGAGACTCTTCAATCCGGTTCAAATTCCGTTGCTTGGACGCTAATTATTGAACTGCTGTTAAAGGCTCGCTTTCCAATAATTCCACTTCAAGTCCCAACGATTTTATTTCTTTCACAAGAACGTTGAAGGATTCGGGAAGTCCGGGCTCAAGGACATTCGTGCCTTTCACTATACTCTCATACATTCTCGTGCGACCGGTTACATCATCGGATTTGACAGTCAAAAACTCCTGGAGTGAATAGGCTGCGCCGTATGACTCCATAGCCCAGACCTCCATTTCACCGAGGCGCTGTCCACCGAACTGAGCTTTACCTCCAAGAGGCTGCTGAGTTACCAGAGAGTACGGACCAATGGCCCTGGCGTGAATTTTGTCATCGACCAAATGGTGCAATTTCAGCATGTAGATTATTCCAACGGTCACCCTGGTATCGAATGGCTCGCCGGTCCTACCGTCAAAGAGCTGGGTTTGCCCGGTGCTCGGAAATCCGGCGCTTTCCAACAACTCCTTGATTTCGGTCTCCCTCGCTCCATCGAAGACAGGAGTTGCAATAGAGATTCCCTGTGAGAGATCCTGGCAGAATCTTCTGATCTGGTCCTCGTCCATTTCGTTGATGATGGCTCGGACTTTGTCTCTTCTCTCAGGTTCTCTGGAGTCGAAGATCATCAGGAGACGCTGACGTAATTTGTCGGTGGAAAAATTCTCTTCCAGCATACGGTTCAAAGACTCACCCAGTCCACGGGCAGCCCAGCCCAGGTGCGTCTCGAGTATCTGGCCAACATTCATTCGGGATGGAACGCCCAACGGGTTCAACACGATTTCCACCGGAGTTCCGTCTTCGAAATAGGGCATATCCTCCTCAGGAAGTATCCTGGAAAGCACACCCTTGTTGCCATGGCGTCCTGCCATCTTGTCGCCCACCGAAAGTTTACGTTTTATGGCGATGTAAACCTTGACGAGCTTGATGACACCCGGAGGAAGCTCATCACCCTTTTTCAGCCTGCTAATTTTTTCGTCAAAATGCATTTTCCAGAAATGTTTCTGGTCACTCAGCCTGTCGAGTATTCTGACAACTTCATCCTCAGTAGCAGCTTCTGAACTCGTGAGTGAAACATTTTTCAATGTTTCCAGCTGAAGAGTGTCAATAAGTTCGTTCGTGATGGTTTCTTTCTTCCTGATAAAAATCTGCCCTGTTTCAGGATCGACCAGGTTCGCTGCTACTTCCTTGCCAACCAGCATGTGGCGAATTCGTTCCCTGGCCCCTTCTTCCACAATGCGCAGCTCATCATCCTTATCCTTCGAGAGTTTGGCGATTTCTTCATTTTCTATCGAGATCGTACGGCTGTCCTTGTCCGTGCCTTTCCTGGAGAAAATTCGGGCGTCAATGATGGTGCCCTCAACACCAGGGGGAACACGCAGTGAGGAATCCCTCACATCACCGGCCTTTTCACCGAAAATGGCCCTCAGGAGTTTTTCTTCGGGGCTTAGCTGGTTCTCTCCCTTCGGAGTGATCTTGCCTACAAGAATGTCTCCTGGCTTGACTTCAGCTCCAATTCTAATTATCCCGGCCTCATCCAGATTTCGAAGCCCCTCTTCACCGACATTGGGAATGTCTCTGGTGATTTCCTCTTTTCCCAGCTTTGTGTCGCGGGCCATTACCTCGAATTCTTCTATATGAATGGAAGTAAAAATATCCTGCTTTACAATTTTTTCACTTACCAGAATGGAGTCTTCGTAGTTGTAGCCGCCCCATGCCATGAAGGCGACAAGCACATTACGACCGAGGGCCAGCTCACCCTTGTCGGTAGCCGGGCCATCTGCAATGACCTGTCC
>CAZGVM010000106.1:5607-7799 GCA_964528855.1 uncultured Desulfomonile sp.
CGATCACCTTTTTTCACTATAGGTCGTTGGTTGATGCATGTGTTCTGATTGGATCGTTGATATTTTGTGAGGTTATAGATGTCCACCCCAGGATCCAAATCCCCTTCTGCGAATTCAGAAGCCTTGATGACTATTCTGGTGGCATCGACGGAATCTACTATACCGTCACGTTTGGCGAGGACCGTCACTCCGGAGTCAATGGCTACTACCTGTTCCATGCCTGTCCCCACCAATGGAGCCTGCGTGGTCAACAACTGAACGGCCTGTCGTTGCATGTTGGATCCCATGAGCGCACGGTTGGCGTCGTCGTTTTCGAGGAATGGTATGAGTGAAGCGGCCACAGACACCAACTGATTGGGAGAAACGTCCATGTAATTGGCTTCTAAACCGTCTGTAAGAGCGAATTCACCGTCCTTCTTCCTGACAGACACCAATTCCTCAATGAGTCGACCACTTTCGTCCATTTCAGCGTCAGCCTGAACTTTTACATAAAGCTCTTCATCCAGAGCCGTCAGGAACTTAATTTCCTTACCAACCACCCCTTCTTCGACGGGTCTATACGGGGTCTCAATGAAACCGAACTCGTTAACGCGTGCGTAGGTTGAAAGCGAAACAATTAAACCGATGTTCGGTCCTTCCGGAGTCTCAATTGGACAAATTCGACCGTAGTGGGTAGGATGGACATCCCTAACTTCGAACCCGGCTCGCTCTCTCGTCAGACCACCAGGCCCAAGCGCCGACAGACGCCTTTTGTGAGTAATTTCACTGAGCGGATTAGTTTGATCCATGAATTGTGACAACTGCGATGAACCGAAGAATTCCTTGACCACGGCAGTGACCGGCTTGGAGTTTACCAGATCATGCGGCATCAGGGTTTCAACATCCTGAAGACTCATCCTCTCTTTGATGGCCCGTTCCATACGGACCAAGCCGATCCTGTACTGATTCTCAAGGAGTTCTCCAACTGATCTGACTCGTCTGTTACCCATGTTGTCGATATCGTCGATGTCGTGGTTCGGCTTACCTTCCTTCAATTCAAGGAGATATTTAACCGCCAACATAATGTCTTCAGGCCGCAGTATTCTGAGGTCCAGAGGGGCGTCCGCCTCCGAAATGCCAAGTTTACGATTCAGTTTGAGCCGTCCAACCCGAGATAGATCGTAATATTCAATCTTGAAAAACAGATTGTTAAAAAAATTCTTGGCAATTTCACCCGTTGGCGGATTCGATGGTCTGAGTCGCCTGTAGATTTCGAGCTGCGCATTCAGGGTTTCATTTGATACATCATCCTCGGAGGACTGTTTGCGATAGTCCTCAACCCATTTGTTTGGCCGGTCATCAATTTTGTCCTCAAGGAGTGTGTCCCTGAGTGATGATGACGCGATTCTCTCCTCGATGAAAAGAGCCTCAAAACTGGTGATATTGTGTGCCTTCAGAGTCTCAATGAACCCGTCTACTTCATCCAGAGAGATTTCCTTGTTGCATAGCACCAGAACCTCTCCGGTGTCTTCAGCGATGATGTCGGAGGCGATAACCTTGCCGGCTAGTCCTTCCCTTTCCATGGCGAGAGGCGCGATCTGACGGTCCCCTAAACGCTTTATGGCGGCTCGTGTTATTTTCTTGTTCTTTTTAACTAATACGTCGTCGGTTCCCTTGACCAGAACATCCGTAGGGGCCTGGGTGCCAACAAGTAACTTCAGATCGACCTTTCTGTGCAGCCCTTCGTCTGTTAGCAATATTGTCTGCTTGCTGTAAAAATAATTAAGAATCTGTTCACTGGAGCGGCCCAACGCTTTGAGAAGAACCGTGACGGGAAGTTTTCGCCTTCTGTCGATTCTAACGTAAAGTCTGTCTTTCAGATCAAATTCGAAATCGATCCATGAACCTCGCAAAGGAATGATCCTTGCGGAATAAAGAAGTTTGCCACTAGCATGGGTCTTTCCCTTGTCATGGTCGAAGAAAATACCAGGAGATCTGTGCAACTGCGAAACGATAACTCGCTCGGTGCCATTGATGACAAATGTTCCATACTTTGTCATGACCGGGATATCACCGAAAAAAACCTCCTGCTCCTTGACATCCCTTATAGTCCGGGAGTTAGTGTCCGGATCAACATCCCAGACAATCAACTGGACCGTAATCTTGAGGGGGACGGAATATGTGACACCCTTTTGGAGGCATTCCTCAACGGT
>CAZGVM010000106.1:7809-11474 GCA_964528855.1 uncultured Desulfomonile sp.
CCCAGTGTGTACTTTATAAATTCCAGGGACGCTGTATCAGTGAAATCCTTGATGGGGAAGACAGACCTAAAAACAGCTTCCAACCCAGTGTCTTTTCTTTCTTCAGGGGCTTTATCCATCTGGAGAAAGCGCGCGTAGGACTGACTCTGAATCTCTATTAGCTTGGGAATACCAGCAATTTGCGGAATGCGTGCGAAATTCTTCCTGAGCCTCTGAGAGTGCACCGAAAATGGACTCATTTTCTCCCTCTGATTTTGGTGATCTGTTAGGAAAATTGGTAGGATTGGTAGCAGGCGCAAGTAAAAGCAAAGGCGCGCGAGCCCACGTCAAGACGCGAGCTAGCGGCCCTTACAAAAACTTTTTTTATTTTAAAGAGTTCAGACGATTTCCACTACGGCGCCGACCTCTTCGAGAGCAACCTTGGCCTTTTCAGCGTCTTCTTTAGAAACAGCCTCTTTAACAGCCTTGGGCACGCCTTCCACCAAATCCTTAGCCTCTTTCAGGCCCAGATCAGTCAACGATCTGACTACTTTGATGACCTGGATCTTCTTGTCTCCAAATTCCTTCAAGATCACGTCGAATTCGGTTTTTTCCTCAACCGGGGCTGCTTCTCCTCCGCCTGCCGCCGCTCCAAAAGCGGCAACAGCCATGGGCGCCGCTGCAGATACCCCGAACTCTTCTTCCAGTTCTTTTACTAACTTGCTCAGTTCTAAAACTGACATGTTACGAATAAATTCTTTTACATCCTCTTTGGTCACTTCTGCCATTGTATCCTCCACGATTCGCTTGATTCTGAACTTTTAAATTACGGCGAGACCTATGAAACTTCCGCTGCGCCGGATTCGCCCTTCTTCTCTTCTATGGCTTTTAGAACGTTGAGTAATGACCTGGGCACCGCTGCGAGGGTATTGACAAAGGCGCCTACAGGGGCCTTCATAGTACCGAGCAACCTGGCGAGCATTTCCTCTTTCGAGGGCAGCTTCGACAACGTGTCCAAATCCGATGGCTCTACCAGTTTCCCGTCCAGAGCCCCTCGTATGAGACCCAACTTCGGGTGGGCCTTGGCAAAATCCACAAGAACCTTTGCCATGGCCGGAACATTCTCATCTGAGTCGGTCCATGCGGCTGCTCTGGGGCCTACCAAGTCGTCTCCGACGACCTCCACTCCGGTATCCTTGTAAGCAAGGCGCACCAGAGTGTTTTTCATGACCTTGAAGCTGATGCCGCGAGCCCTGAGCTGAGATCTTAGTTCGTTGGTCTCAGCCACGGTAAGGCCCTGAAAATCAGTGAGAAAAAGCGCTCGAACACCCTGAAACTGCTCTCGAAGCCAAGCGACCTGTTTCTCTTTGTCTTCTCTTTTCAAGCTTAGGCTTTCCCCTTTCTGTGCGAGGAAAACAGCGAATCGCAAAAGCAATGGCAAATTGCGCCAATACCAAAATCTACTGCGCCTGTCTAGGCTGGCCAAGATTAAGCGCCTGTAGGCGCGCCCGCTGTTTTCGACACGGCTCATCTTTCATCAAAGTGAAAAATCAGTCGATTGATTCTCCTGTAAAATAATCAGTTGAAAAATTATTTTGCAAGGTTCCTTAATTCCTGGGCGTCAAGGCTGAGGCCTGGGCCCATGGTTGTTGATAAAGACATACCTTTAAGGTAGACACCTTTGGATGCCGATGGTTTCAATCTTATAATGCTTTCGATCAAGGCCTTGATGTTGTCACTGAGCTTCTCCGTGCCAAAGGACACCCTGCCTACAGGACAGTGCACAATGCCGGCCTTTTCGACCCTGAATTCAACTTTACCGCCTTTCAACTCGGTAACGGCTTTGGCGATGTCAAAAGTTACCGTTCCAACCTTAGGATTGGGCATCATCCCGCGAGGGCCGAGAATTTTACCGAGTTTCCCCACCACTCCCATCATATCCGGAGTAGCTACCGCTTTATCAAAATCGAGCCACCCATCCTGTATCTGCTTGGCAAGATCATCTGCACCGACATGATCGGCGCCGGCGTCAAGGGCTTCTTTTTCCTTCTCACCTTTGGCGAAAACCAATACCCTTACCGACTTTCCGGTCCCGTGAGGGAGAATACAGGTGCCTCTGACCATTTGATCAGCGTGTCGGGGATCAACGCCCAGCTTTATGGCCACATCGACTGATTCGTCGAATTTTGAGTATGAACTCGCAAGAACCGCCTCGATGCCGTCTTGAAGATTATACTTGAGTTCCCGGTCGATTTTTGCTCTGGCTTCGACTTTTTTCTTTGCAACTGCTGCCATGTTAGTCCTCTATTCGATGTCAATCCCAAGGCTACGGGCTGTTCCAGATATTATGCGAACTGCTCCAGGTAGATCCTTGGCGTTCAAATCCGGCATCTTTGTCTTGGCTATCTCTTCAATTTGACTCATTTTGAGCTTTCCGACCTTATCTCTGTTTGGGACAGGAGATCCTCTGTCTATCCCAGCGGCCTTCTTCAACAGATATGAGGCGGGAGGAGTCTTCAGAACGAAGCTGAATGAGCGGTCTGAATAAATGGTAATGAGCACCGGAATGATAACGCCCTGCTGTCCCTGGGTCTGGGCGTTAAAGGATTTACAGAATTCCATTATATTTACGCCATGCTGCCCGAGCGCTGGTCCTACGGGAGGGGAAGGCTTGGCCTCGCCTCCTGTGATCTGAAGTTTCACATATGCAGTGATTTTTTTTGCCATAAAAAGATCTCCCTGAGGGGACAACCAACGAGGACCAAGCTCATCCTACGAGTCGGAAAAGTTCCCTAAATACGGCTTACTAGCCGAGTTTAATTCTTACTGACCTGAATGAAGTCCAGCTCAACCGGAGTTGGTCTGCCGAAAATGCTCACAAGAACGCGAAGTTTTCCCTTGTCAGGTCTGACTTCTTCCACCGTTCCATTGAAGTTGATAAAAGGCCCATCGACAACACGAACAGAATCGCCTTTTTCGAAGGAATATTTTGGCTTAGGCTTTTCCTTGCCTTCCGCCATTTGGGTCTTTATCCCTTCAACCTCGGAATCGGGGATGACAGCGGGCTCAGTCCGGGAACCGATGAAACCAGTCACTTTAGGCGTGCTTTTAACGTGATGCCATGTGGTGTCGTCAAGCTCCATTCTGACGAGAATGTAGCCAGGGAAGAATTTGCGATTAGAAGTCTTACGTTCCCCCTTGACCAGTTCCACTACTGATTCGGAGGGAATCAAGACATCCGTTATCCTATCTTCCAGTCCAAGCTGCCTGACCTTTTCTTCAAGGGCCGCTTTGACCTTATTTTCGTAACCGGAATATGTATGAACCACATACCATCTTAAAGCCACGGTTAGGCCTCCTTGGCAGTTGATGAATCCGTGACAGTCTCAGACCTGTAAGAGCGCCCTGACTATCCGCGCCAAGGCCCAGTCACTAAATCCCAAATATACTGCCATTATCACCGTGAGTACGAGAACTACTATCGTTGATCCGACAGTTTCCTGACGTGTCGGGAAGGTGACTTTTTGTAACTCGACCTTCACTTCCCGGAAGAATTGAATAGCCTGTTCGAAATATATTTTGAATTTATCCATTGCATTATCTTCCGGACCAAAAAAGTGTTAACCAAGAATGATGGCAGGCCAGAAGGGATTCGAACCCCCAACCCCCGGTTTTGGAGACCGGTG
>CAZGVM010000107.1:0-8075 GCA_964528855.1 uncultured Desulfomonile sp.
ATGTGTCTTAGGCAGACCCATAAAGACAAAAGAAATTACAACCTATTTAAATAAATACGAATTAATTTTTATGTGAAGCTAACATTTTGCTTGACATAATCGTTGAGTTGAATAATTAACACAATCCAGGACATTCAGTGAAGGAGGGAGGGTATGTTAGTAATAAAACCCTTGAAGGTATTGGTTTGTTTGGCGATAGTTGTAGCTATGACCCCGATGGGATCTGGGTGGGGTTACACTGGTCCGGATGTGACAGCGCCGGGACTGCAGGGAGACGCTTTGTCTGCAGAGCCGACGATACAGCCGCGTTCGGTGATTCGTCAGCAGTTCCCCGGAGTCACTCAGACATCGCCTGTTACAACATCGCGAGGAACAACATATTCCAGTCGCAATAATCCAAGAGTCGCTCCGACGCCAGGGCCAGTGATCGCCTCCGTCCCGGGGGGCGCGGTTTGTGGACCTCAAGGCTGTCCACCCGGTGTGATTGCGCCTCAAGCAGGCCAGCAGTCGATGTTTCCACCGATGTTTGGGGGCATGTTCTCACAATCGGGCTTTGGGCTTGGAGGTTGTGACGACGCCATACTTCCTCATATCGGAATGAAACAGTTTCAACTCAGCGCAAGGCTGTGGTACGCGCAGATGACGTCGAGTACCCAGTTGTGGGGAGGCAATGGAATCGGGCTACCGGGTACCGAACTGGATCTTAATAGTGATCTGAGGTTGAGCAGATACCAATATATAGGCGAGTATGAAGCGAGGTGTCAGCTACGCTGCAATTGGGGAATCCATTTTTCCTTTATGCCTATAAGTTATCGGGATAATTCTAATCCAACGATACTGCCTTTCTGGTGGGGAAACACGCTCTACCCTACCTTGATCTCTACATTGACCCAGTGGGAGAGGAACATTTATAGCTGGGATCTGGTTTACGACTGGTACCACCAGAAACATGCCGTCTCCAGCGTATTTGCAGGCTACTCCCTTTATGATGACAAGCTGACTATCAGCAGTGTGGCAAACGCCCAGGCGGTAAACAACTTCACCCGTACGCGATCGAGACAACTAGGTTTAGCTTATGCCGGTGCCACAATAGAACGGGTCGTCAGGAATATCGGCCAAGCTACGGTAAGCACCGAGTGCAAAGGGTCAGTTCAGTTTCTTGAAGATTATTTTGGGTGGAATGCCCAGGCAGTTGGCCGGGTGTACATACCTATGAATTACGGTAGATGGGGCTACCTTGAAGCCGGATGGAAATGGATGGTCTTGGAACGCAATTATCCTGCGGACATCGACAAAACGAATCTCAATGGTGTCACAGGAGCGGTTGGACTGATCTTCTAGCAGTCCGGCACGGATTGAAGAAACTCTTACTTTAGGTTGATATTGACAATGTGTAATGAAGGTTTTTGGGTACGGTTTGTTTTAGCTGGGAATTGGCGAGCCTGTGAATGCCTAAATCAGCCGCCAAAAGATGGGTGAATGAATTCAACGCGGTCGCTGTCATTTATAAAAGTAGACATGAAATCTTTGCGATGGATGAAGCGACCGTTAATCTCAACAATCACTGCAGGATCATCTTCACTGGTAATATCCAGCAGATCCTGCACCGACAGAACGTTCGAATCAAAACTTTCGGTAAAACCGTTGAACAGAATTTTCAAGATGTCACTCCGCCACAAAATAGAAAACGAAGCGAGCGTGGAAGCGTTCGCTCCCCCTCCCTAAATTCACTTTCAGGAGATATGCCGGATTTTTAAAGTCCGGCAATCTCCTGCATTTTTACATTAAACGCAATCTTTAAATAAACATATGTGGACGGAATTTCTAATTCTTTTCCTGTTTTTTCATGGTCGTATAGAGTCTTTCTGAAGTCACCGGCAACTCGTTGATTCTAGCGCCAGTGGCGTCATAAATAGCGTTTAGAATTGCCGGAATTGTGGGCATTATGGCTCCCTCTCCGACCTCCTTCGCTCCGTAAGGGCCGTTGGGTTCGTGGGACTCCACAATAATTGACTTTACTTTCGGCATGTCGAGTGAGGTAGGAATTCGATATTCTCCCAGTGAGGGGTTGAGAATCCTTCCTCTGGAATCAAACTTGACTTCTTCAAACAAACATTCCCCTAAGCCCATCGACAAAGAGCCCTGCATCTGCCCTTCGACAAGGGTCTTGTTTATGGCCATACCGCAGTCATGGGCGTCCGTCATGTTCTCCACCGTTATTTCGCCGGTTTCAAGATCTACATCCACTTCAACAACCTGTGCGGAACATCCGTAGGCTGGGGAAGTTCCAACGGCGGCGCCTTTGTATGATCCGCCGAGGCGAGGGGGTTTATATTTTCCTGTTCCCACAATCGTGCCGTATTTTAGGTAGGCCATCCTGGCGGCTTCCCTGAAAGTCAGGTATTCCCCCGACGGGGGATCCGTCCAGCCGCGGTGCTCTTTTATATATGTGGATCTGAGTTTTTCAAAGTTTCCAGGCATGCCGTCAAACTTGACCAGCCCTCAGGAAAAGCTGATCGATTCAGGTTTGCATACCATTTCGTCGGCCAGATAATCCGCGATTTTTGAGCGTATTTGTTGGGCCGCTTCTTTTGTGGCGTGTCCGGTCATCAGTGTCTGGCGAGAAGAATAGGCTCCCAGGTCCACACCCAAGTCTGTGTCACCGGAAACCACTCTAACATTGTCCAGTGTTATCCCTAGAGTTTCTGCCGCAATCATCGCCATGGCGGTATCCGAGCCCTGACCTATTTCTGCAGACGCCGTTTGAACTACCGCCGTTCCACCGTCTTCACTGAGTTTGATGACAACCGTCGAATGGTAGGTGTCGGACCTGTAAATGGGGTAACCGGCGCCTGAGACAAAAAAGCCGCATGCCATACCGATTCCTTTGCCTTTAGGAAGCCGGCCCTTCTTGTTATTCCAACCCGAGTGTTCCTGGACTGCCTCGATACATTCCTTCATACCGAGACTGGACATGTCCAACTCGTTCACAGTCATGTCTCCGGTGGTCATGATGTTCTTGAGACGTAAATCTATGGGATCCATGCCCAGTTGAGACGCGGTCATGTCTATAAGCTGCTCAAAAGCTGCTCTATGCGCCACCCCTCCATGGCCTCGTTGCGCGCCGCATGCCGGTTTGTTTGTGTAGGCCCTGTATCCGTCATATTTCATGGCTTTCAGTTTATATGGGCCGCCAAGAAGTGATCCAGCGTAGTACACGGTAGCAATACCGAAGCTTGTATAGGCGCCGCCATCGAGGATCGCCCTGTTTTTGAGCGCCACCATTGTTCCGTCTTTCTTTACTCCCAGAGACATCTCCGCGTAGAATTGGTGTCGCGCTCTGCTGTGGAGAAAGACCTGCTCCCTCGAATAGGTCATTTTCACAGGGCATCCTGTCATTCGGGAAAGCAGCGAGCAGCTCATCTCCAGTGGAGTAGCCTCGCATTTTGGCCCAAAACCACCCCCTACATAGGGTTTTATTACACGCACGTTTCCGATGGGTATCTGCAGGACCATGGCCACTGTCCTCATCACATAATGCGGAACCTGAGTAGAGGTGTGAAGTGTGAGCCTGCCGTCAAGGTCATAAATCGCCACGCAGGAATGTGGCTCAAGGAAAGCCGCGTCCTGTCTTTTGTTCAAAAAAGTGTGATTGACCACTAAATCACACTCAGCCAGCGCCCCATCGGTATCGCCGAATTCCTGATGAACTTCAGCGTTCAAATTTCCGGGGAATTCCAGGTGAATTTGAGGGGCGCCTTCTTTCAAGGCCTCAAACATGTCAAAAACGGCAGGCAGTTCCTGGTAATCGACTTTGATGAGACTGAGCGCCTCTTTGGCCGTAGGTAGATCAACCGCAGCCACTGCTGCTATTTCGTCGCCAACATAACGGACTTTGTCATGGGCAAAAAGTGTTTCATCGTATCGGGCGGGTGAGACGCCATATTTTACGAGTCCAGCTTCCCTGGATGTTACTATAGCCTTGACTCCCTTCAGTTTACGCGCTTTCGATGTATCGACATTCAAAATGCGCGCATGTGCCAGAGGGCTCTGGAGAATGGCCGCATGGATCATTCCCGGAAAATTGAGATCATCGGCGTATTTTGCCTTACCAGTAGCTTTGTTGGGAGCGTCTAATCGATTTGCCCTGGAGTTTAGAACGGTATATTGGCTCATGTTAGGACACCTCCTTCGATTCTAGGCGCTCCGCGGCTGATTCAACAGCTTCCACTATTTTCTGGTAACCGGTGCATCTACACAGATTACCGGAAATAGCGGTGCGAATATCCTGTTCTGAAGGTTTTGGATTCGTGTCCAGAAAAGCCTTGGCGGACAAAATCATTCCCGGTGTGCAAAACCCGCATTGTATTGCTCCCTTATCAACAAAAGCTTGCTGTATGGGATGAAGCCGTCCGTCAACAGCCAGTCCCTCAATAGTCAATATGTCCTTGCCTTGGGCCTGAATGGCCAGGACAAGGCATGAATTCACTGCCTTGCCGTCCATTAGCACTGTGCAGGCCCCGCAATCCCCAAGTCCACAACCATGTTTAGTCCCGGTTAGGCCTAAATCTTCCCTCAAAAACTGAATAAGCGTTTGATTCGGCTCAACGGAGGCTTCCACCGATTCGCCGTTAATCGTTAATTTTATAACCTTTTTCATCGGACTCTCCTGAATCAATACTCTCCCAAAGACGTAAGATTAGTGATTTCAAACCGGCGTCAAACATGCGCCCGGATCAGGGTTTCCACGTCAGAGCCTTTTGGTAGGCTTGCTGAAGAGCCCTAAATGTGAGAGATTCGATCATCATGCATCTGTATTCCATAGATCCCCTATGATCTGTTATTGGACTGCACAACCCTACTCCAATAGCTCCGGCTTCCTTGAATATCGACTCGGATGGGCGTTTTCCCAATAGGAAATCCTCAGCCGCAAACGCCCGCACTGGTGTAGGAGCTACTGCTCCCAGAGCTATTTTTACGTCGGCAATGGGACCGTCCTCGGACTGTAGGGTGAGGAGGCATGCGACGTTTACCATGGATATTTCCAGCGCCTTGCGCGCCCCCAGTTTCAGGTAGGATCCGCCGCTCCATGGTGGCGGGGCTTCTATTTGAAGTGACACCAGAAGTTCATTTTCCTCGATTACCGTCTGACCAGGGCCTACGAAGAAATCACTGGCGGGCACCAAGCGTTCCCGCTCCAGGCTTTTTAATTTCAGACTGGCTGACAGAACCATGGCGGCAGGAGAAAGATCGGCGGCCGGTCTTGCGTTCACAAGGTTTCCACCTATGGTTGCGCGATTACGAATCATCGGAGCGCCCAAACGTGAGCCTGCCAATGACAAGGGGCTGAATCGTTCTCTTATCAGTTCATTTTCAGCCAGGGCGGAAGCTGTAACGGCCGAGCCGATGGTCACGCCGTGGCTGTTTCGGCTGGTAACGGAGTTTAGCCCCGGAACTTTCTCCAGGGAAATTAAATGAGAAGGTCTGTCAACGTTTAATTTCATCCTCACGAGCAGGTCAGTGCCTCCAGCGAGAATCCTGGCGTTTCCACCAAGTCCGGAGAGCAGACGCAGGACCTCATCCAAAGTACTGGGCTCATGATACTCGAATCTCGGCAGGAGCATTCTTTTTTCCCTCCAGAAAGTCGGATTGGGCCTCATCAACAGAGGCATGAGTTCAGATCCACACACAGAGAAAAGTAGCCTGATATTATTTTACGCCACTTTCAGACCTACCTCGCTTGGAGCGCTTTTTCTCGATTTTGAATGCGAGTTTTTGATATGCTGACCCTTCGCAAAGGGCATTGCATGAACTGAAAACAGTTTCATGGCTGCACAATCCCGGACATGCCCGGGAACCTGCCAAAGACTTGTTTTGTCTGCGTGGTTTAATTAACAAGGAGACAGGGACTTCTACCTCCCCTCCGCAACTATGCCTGAAAAGGAACATACCGTCATTGAAATCATCTATCCGGGCCCGGTAGCGAAAATTTTGGAGCTCCGGGTCATTGAAAACTTCACTGGGCTGATTCCACACGCGTTTGCATGAACTGCAAAATAATCTCTTGCTTTTATGTAAATTACAAGTATTTATGAGTGGTTGTGGTGAGAATGATCGGTCATGAACCGGCTGAGCCTCAATACCGTATTGTGAAAGCCAACAGATTATTTCTGAAAGGTTTATCTTGGCTTGGGTCAGTCTTAGCGTCTCATCGTCAACATCGCTGCAGTAGGGTTGGCATCTGTGATAAAGCCAGTTTGAATAACCACCGAATGGCGTTCCATCGTTTGGCCGATTACATGCCATGACGCCTTTGGCTATTTGGGTATCTACCGGCGCTATCACATGATAGGTTTGACCTGACGAATCCACTCCGACCCACCCTTCGTTTCCAGTATGAGTCGCCAATGTAGCCCTGTAAATATCGTCTAACTTGATTTTCATCAGAAATATGGTTCCGCATTCAGAACTCGTAACTATAAAATTAGCTTTACAAAAAAAGGCTGTCAAGCCATAAAGCATGTATAGTCAATGTAATTGAAAAAGATTCCCCAGAAGCTAGAAGAATGTGTCAGTTCATAACCATGAACGACTTCAAAAAGTCGAAACAATTTTCCAACTAATTAGGAAGAAATATGAACCCAAAACAAAATGCTAGCGCAATGTCGTATTCTGCTCCGATAGTTTCCAAGGCCATGCGAGTTCTGAAAATGATCATTTCAGAGCACTCAAATCCCGGCATAAGTGAGATTGCGTCGAAACTGCAACTGGCAAAATCCACTACTCACGGTATTCTGGCTGCCTTGGAAGAGACAGGATGGGTATTGAGAGACCCTATAACACGTAAATACACTTGCGGTTATGCAGTGAGGAGGCTTGCCGAGAAGGCTGTGGTGCAGTTACCTATTGTTGAGACTGCGCGACCATACCTTGAGAAGCTGTGCATTAAACTGGGCGAGGATATTTTCTTGGGGATGTGTACGGGCTACAGTGTGTTGATACTGGACCAGATAGAGTCGAGAAAAGATCTGAAAATAACTGCAAAGCCTGGTACCAGAATTTCAATGTACGCCGGCGCAGCCGGTAAAATCTTTATGGCTTATCATGAGGATGACAAGATTGACGATATTCTCGATCAATTCCCACTTCCGGCTTTTACCCCTAACTCTATCACCGATCCGGAAGTTTACAAGAAAGAACTACTCAAAATCAGGGAAGAGGGAGTGGCGCACGACGCAGGTGAATACCTCCATAACGTCGGTTGCATAGCGGTGCCGATATTCCATGGAAAGAAGACCAGAAAGAGAATGGTTGCGGGTTTTTGGGTCGTTGGACTTGACTGGCTAAAAGATGAAGAAAGAGTCGAGGCCAGCAAGAAACTGGCTATAGAAACAAGCCTGGCAATCTCACGCGCTATAAGCGGTTAAAAAATGAAATGACCCTGAACCGCCTGGACACAGGCATGCCTGCCGCCAACAATTAGTTATGGTATCGCTTACCTCAGAAATTTGTCCTCCAGGAAATTGCAGATAGAGACAGGATCGTTCAAGTCAAAAACAGGTGTCCCAACAGATGGATTCTCTGGATCACCAGCGATAGCCAACAGGTTGTCGTCTGATCCGCAGAGCATTTCCTGACGTCTTTCGCTTCGGTACACTTCAATTTTAGGATGGATTTCTCTTTTATATCCCTCGCTGAGGATTATATCCACGTCTCTGACCAGTTTGTCTCTTAATTCAGAAAGTGTGTGGTCGTGATCACAGTCCATGACGATGCCGATTTTTTCTGCAGATGAAATGATGGAAACTGCAGCGCCGGCCTTTTTATGCCGCCAGGAGTCCTTACCCTCATGATCGATCTCGAAACTGTGAGCGTCATGTTTTATTGTGCCAACCCTGTAACCGCGATTCTTCAACTCTTTGACCAGCTTTTCAAGCAAAGTAGTCTTACCGGAATCAGACTTGCCGACTATGGACACTATGGGGATCATTCCAAAACCTCCTGGTTGCGCCGCGTAGGATACTGTAAATTGGATTCGAGGGAAACATTAAAACAGTAAGTTGATAAATAGTCTG
>CAZGVM010000107.1:8085-11377 GCA_964528855.1 uncultured Desulfomonile sp.
AGTGGTAATCGTGAAAAAAGTCTTGAATCAAGAAATCCTGAAAACAAATTTTTCGACATGTAAATGGGATAATTTACCGGAGCAGCAAATGTCCACACGAGAAAAGGTTCTGGAAACAGCCACCAAGGCTCATTCAGCAGCCCCTGAAGCCGCAAGGCTTACTATGGGGCAAAAAGAAACTATATTGAATCAGGTTGCCGAAAAAATATGGGAAGCCAAATCATTTTTACAAAATGAAAATGCCAAAGACGTAGACAAAGCGCGCTCAAGGGGATTGTCAATGCCCATGATTGACCGTCTGACCCTATCAGACAATGTGTTGAAGCAGACGGTTGAAGGGCTGAGGGAGATAGCCTCCTTTCCGGATCCAGTGGGAGAAATCACTCGAATGTGGGTGAGGCCGAATGGGATGAGAGTCGGAAAGATGCGTATCCCATTGGGTGTTATCGGAATGATTTACGAGTCACGCCCGAATGTAACTGCAGACGCAGCGGCATTATGCCTCAAAGCGGGAAACTCATGTATTTTGCGCGGCGGGTCTGAAGCTTTCGATTCCAATGTGGCCATAGCTGAAATATTCAGGTCAGTATTAAAGGACAATGGCGTCAATCAGAATATTGTCAATCTGTTGCCGACAACTGAGAGGGAAGCCATTTTGCACCTGGTCAAACTTGAAGATCTGGTGGACCTCATAATCCCCAGGGGTGGTGAGGAGCTAATAAGGTTCGTCTCCGAGAATTCGAGGGTTCCGGTGGTCAAACATTACAAAGGCGTCTGTCACATGTATGTAGATAAAGACGCAGATTTTGAGATGGCCGAAAAACTGGCCGTTAATGCAAAGGCTCAGAGACCAGGGGTATGTAACGCTTTGGAAACACTTCTGGTGCATTCATCTGCCGCTGAAGACTTTTTACCCAGAGTGGCGAAAGCGCTCGAAGATAGCGGGGTGGCTCTCAGGGGATGTGAGAGATCCAGGAAACTGGTCGATAGCATGACTCCAGCAACCGAAGATGACTGGTACGCGGAATATTCCGCCCTGATTCTGGCGGTAAAAATTGTGGACTCAATGGATGAGGCGACAAGACATATAGCCAAATACGGATCTTTACACACGGAAGCAATAGTGACGAAAGATTATTCAGCAGCGCAGAAATTTCTGAGAGAAGTAAATTCTTCCACTGTAATTGTGAATGCGTCAACCAGAATGAGCGATGGATATGTCTTTGGTTTGGGCGCCGAGATCGGGATAAGCACCACCAAGATTCACGCTTATGGCCCTATGGGAGTAGAGGACTTGACAACGACCAAGTATATAGTCCTCGGAGAAGGTCAGATCAGGGAATAGAGGTTTGATTTGTCAGAGATTAGAAGCACCATAGACATTATGATGGAGAGAACCCGAGGCATGGGGTTGTCGGAGGCTGAGAAAGAGCAGATTTCCAGAGACTCCCTGGTTAAAAAAGCCAAAGGCTATGCCCTGAAGATCCATGATTATAAGGATTCGACCGACAAAATAATCGAGAATTTGATGGGTGAATCCGCTGATGAGCTTGATGAGCTAAAAAAGCTGGTTTGGAACAATCTGGTCTCAAAAATCCAAAATGACCAGAACCTGAATTCGTTTCTGGATGTTCTCGAAAAACTGGGATTGGCGCCAGACCGCAAGCCAGTTTTTGAAAAATACTGCTCTTTGCTTAAGGATGCTCAAAAAGATAAGTCAAAAGATAGAAAGTTCCTCATCGACAGGGAAAAAAGAAAACTCGCGGATTCAGGAATTTCGGGAACAGCCGTAGTCCCCAAAATTCCCATGGATTCCGAGGAGCAGGGGGTAAACAGGCTCCTGGAGAATCTGAAATCAGAATTGTTTATTTAGAAAATTCCTGGCTGAACGTCCGGGTTGCACAGACCCAGGCTATTTAGTCATGATTGCCGAAATGCAGCCTGCTGTTTTTTAAGGTGTCACGCACTGCAAAATGTCATTGCTCATGGGCAGGCTATCCTGAAGAACGCCTGACCTCACTATTGAAGGGGTTAGGAACACCAGTAGTTCGTCTGATGCTCGGTACGCAGCGCTACTTCTGAATAGAGTTCCCACGATTGGTAGTTTCATCAGGAAGGGCCATCCGTCCTTGCGACTGCTGTCGGTTTCCCTTATTACTCCACCGATGACACATGTTTCTCCGTCTGCAACCACGAGAGTAGTATGCGCTTCTCTGGAGAGATAAAGGTTGACGATCTGACAGTCATCGCAAATTGAAACGCCATTGACGTCATTGTCGAATATATCGACATCCATGCGGATTCTGTTGTTGAAAAGAACTTTTGGGGTTACTTCCAGTTTCAGGTCAACCGGAACCAGTTCGGTATGTGTGCCCCAGTTCGGTGAAGATGTCTTTACGGTAAGGACCGAGCCATTTTTCATGATGGCCCGTTCTCCATCCATGACTTGAACTTCCGGTTTTGCGACAATTTTTGCCAGACCACACGACTCTCCGAACTGCAAACGAAAGTCCAGTTCAGTTATGAAATTAGGTTTCAATAGTCCGAACTGGACGCCAAGTCCCATCAAATTGCTCAAATTGGCTACTGCCACCGGCAGATTTACTGCAAAAGTGGACGGAATGTTATTCCCGTCAGTGATATGGCCCGTGGGTCGGTTTGCTGAGCCGTTGACTCCGCTGGTGTATTCCTCCTGGTTACCACCGAAACCCCAATAAGATTTTGCGCCTTGCCTTTCAAATCCGACCTGATTGTTTCGTCCTCCCCAACGAATGCCAACCCCGCGACTCCAATCTCGGTGGGCTCTGACGATTCTGCTTTGAATCAGAACCTGCAGACTCGGTCGATCCAGTGATTTTATAACCTTCCGAATCTGAAGCAGTCGTTGTTCGGTATCTTTAACGAAGAGGACCCGTTTTTTTTCATCGGCCCAGACCATGCTATGGGCTATTATTTTAGCCAATTTGGGATCCTTTCTGTCAAGGTCCCGCAACATCCGCCAACTTTTGACATCCACACCAGTTTCATAAGGTCGCCTTGGGAATTCCGGCAAGGGCATGATTCTCAATTCCTCTATGCGATCATATCCACGGTCGTCCATCGGTTTGAGAGTCTTTGTCTTGTCCTTGCCGTCGCGGATTGCCATTTTGGGACTCATGTTTTGCTCTGTGAAGCGTGTACTGGTGTGCTCAGTTCCTCCACCCGGTCCACCTTGGCCAGTGCCAGGACAGTACATGTTGAACATGCAGTCTATGGTTTTTATTACATCTTTAGGGTCTGCATATTTCAGAAA
>CAZGVM010000108.1:0-11169 GCA_964528855.1 uncultured Desulfomonile sp.
CGTTACCTCGCGTATCTTGCCCGAATACTTTACCTTCGGCAGTTCAGCCATTTGCTGTCCTCCTTGAATTAAGAAAATCTGAAGAGAGCGGCCCCAGTCTCGCGACATCCTTACCGCTTTGTTATGTCAAAGGATTAATTATTGAGGATAACTACTCTTCGTAACATAAACCCGTTAACCATTTTTTGGCAAGTTTTTTCCATTAGAAATCGATTTGAAAAGCGCTGGAATCCGCAACCCGCCACAATAAGCGTTTTATTGACAAAGAATGGCCCTCAGCGTATAAAATTGGGTTATAAGACCGAAAAAATCCACGAAAAGGGCCTTGAGATGGAAAAACGAGATCTTGAACTTATAGAGTTGTCAAAAGATCGAGAACCTGAGTTGAACAAACTGTGGCAGGATCATCTCGAATACGAAGAGCAGCTTGAAGTTTTTAATCGAAGGGTGTATCTCACGCCATCTGAAGAAATAGAAAGAAAAACCATTCAGAAGAAAAAGCTCAAAGGTAAGGATCAAATCGAAAAAATCCTTGCGAGACTACGGGCTCAATCTTCCTAACACACCCAAGAGGGTGGTCAAAACAGGCTGTACAGCAAAATGAAGATCAATGGAGCGCAGATTCTTTTAAGAGCCCTCAAGGAGGAGGGCGTAGACACCATTTTTGGATATCCCGGCGGAGCAGTTATTGATATATTCGACGCCATCGTCCGCAATTTTTCGGAAGAGTTCAAATTTATACTGGTTAGACATGAACAGGCTGCCGTGCATGCGGCGGACGGCTACGCGCGTGCTACCGGCAGACCGGGAGTGTGTATTGTAACTTCGGGACCAGGTGGAACCAATACCGTGACCGGTTTGGCCACGGCATACATGGATTCGATACCACTTGTTGTCTTTACAGGACAGGTTCCCACTCCGCTGATAGGAAACGACGCTTTTCAGGAAGCTGACATAGTGGGGATCACCAGACCCTGCACAAAACATAACTATCTTGTGCAAAAAGTCGATGAACTGGCTCACACTATTAAAGAGGCCTTTATCATAGCCGGCACCGGCCGTCCGGGCCCTGTCCTAGTAGATTTACCCAAGGATATGATACAGGCAAAAGCCGCATTCGATTATCCTGAATCTATTGAAATACCTACCTATAAACCGACCATCAAGGCTCATCCGCCCTCGGTCAGCCGGGCTGCTGAACTCATCCGGAAAGCCCAGCGTCCGGTAATTTACGCTGGTGGAGGCGTCCTTACCTCTGGTTGCAGCGAAGAATTGCTCACGTTCGTTCAAATGACAGGGTTTCCGGTAACCATGACATTGATGGGGTTAGGATGTTTTCCTGGAACTCATCCGCTTTCGCTCGGCATGCTTGGAATGCATGGCACTTACAGGGCCAACATGGCTGTAAACCATTGTGATCTGCTGCTGGCCATCGGAGCACGGTTCGATGACAGGGTCACTGGAAAAGTAGAGGAATTTGCCAAAGGCGCCGAAATTATACACATAGACATAGATCCGACCAGCATTCAAAAAAACATAAAGGTTGACGTGCCGATTGTTTGTGATGCCAAGGATGCCCTGCAGCAATTGATTGAAGCGTTGAAAAAAGACGGACGCAGGACTGACAGTGATGAAAGCCTCAAGGAATGGCATGCCCAGATAACGGTCTGGCGGAACCAGCAGAGGCTGCGTTTTGATCGCACCACCGAGGTGATCAAGCCGCAGTATGTTGTAGAAAAACTGTACGAACTGACGAAGGGCAAGGCGATCATTTCAACGGAAGTTGGACAAAATCAAATGTGGGCTGCCCAATATTACCTGTTCGATTCCCCTAGAACCTTTCTGACGTCCGGAGGGTTGGGAACCATGGGATACGGCTTCCCGGCAGCCATCGGAGCCCAGATTGCTTTTCCTGACAAAGTCGTAATAGATATAGCCGGGGATGGATCCATTCAGATGAACATTCAGGAATTGACCACAGTCAAGCAATATGAATTACCTGTAAAAATAGCCATATTGAACAACGGCTATCTAGGGATGGTTCGTCAGTGGCAGGAACGTTTTTACGACAATGTTTACGCGCATACGGACATTATGGTTGCGCCTGATTTCGTAAAGCTGGCGGAAGCTTACGGAGCCCTGGGATTAAGAGCGACAAAAACAAACGAGGTTGAACCGTTAATTATTAAAGCTCTGGAAACGCGCGGCCCGGTCATCATGGATTTTGTAGTTGACCGTGAAGAGGGGGTTTACCCAATGGTTCCGGCTGGGGCTTCGATTAAGGAAATGATCCTGGTATAAAATGGAAAAGAGACACGTTATTTCTGTGTTGGTGGAGAACAAACCGGGTGTGTTGGCCAGAGTTTCTGGTATGTTTTCCGGAAGAGCTTATAATATTCACTCACTCAGCGTTGCACCCACTTTATCTCCGGATGTCTCCAGAATGACAGTGGTGACGCACGGGAGCGATGCAATAATAGAGCAAATCATCAAGCAGCTCCGAAAACTGATTAACGTTGTAAAAGTCCAGGACCTGACCCTTGGGGACTACGTTGATAGAGAAATGGCGCTGGTTCGGGTAAAGGCCACGGCTGCCAAGCGAGGCGATGTGCTTCGGATAGTAGACATATTCAGGGGCAAGGTAGTCGATATAGCGCCGGATTCCTTGATGGTGGAAATAACCGGTGGAGCCGGTAAAATAGAAGCCATGATAGAATTGCTGAACCCTCTGGGAATCCTCGAACTGATTCGAACCGGCACGGTGGCCCTCCCCAGAGGACGCAAACAAACGCGTTATCCGGAGCCATCCGAGTGAAATCAAGAGCCGGGCACAACGAGTTTATAGCGCGAGAAGCAGTTATATTCATTATACCACTTCTCCTCATTGCCTTTGGAGCCTGGCTCCAGAATTTCAGTACTACCTCGATAATTTTTCTCATTTTGACGGCTTGTGTCGCTTGCTTCTTCCGCAATCCGGAAAGGCTCGGACCGGAAGAGGACGGTGTCGTTCTCTCCAGCGCGGACGGCAAAGTCACGGCTGTCACATTGGACATCACTTCGAGCATTACCGGAAACGGACCCTACACACGAATAAGTGTATTTATGTCCATATTCAATGTCCACGTGAACCGGTGGCCTGTTTCAGGTCGGGTTATGGGGATAAAACACATCAAGGGATCATTTCTGGACGCTCGTCATGCCGATTCGTCCGAAGTAAATGAAAGGAACGCCATAGTCATCAGTTCGCAATCCGGAATTTTCGAGGTGGTCCAGATAGCGGGAAAAATAGCCAGGAGAATAGCCTGCTGGGCGCGTGAATCCGACGAAGTGACTCGAGGAGAAAGGCTCGGGCTCATAAGATTCGGTTCTCGCGTCGATATTTACCTTCCTGACGGCTTCCAGGTGGAAGTAACCCCCGGGGAGATTGTGAAAGCAGGAATTACTGTAATTGCCAGAGCGAATACCAATACATCCAAATGACAAAACTTTCTGTCCAGTCTGAATCATTTGTAATCCAGTCTCGATAATATTAAAATATTTCCAGGGAATGTAACCGAGTCTGCGTGGTTCTAAACTTCTAACGGATTTAACCACTCCAAGGCGGGGTATTAAATGGCATCGACTATGAAAAAGAGACGACCCTTTCTGAGGCCTGCAAACCGGCCTTACGACAAAGAAGAAGCATTCGAGAGAGACCAGAGAAAGAAAAACCGAATAAATAAAATGAAGAGAGGGATATTTATTCTACCCTCACTTTTGACACTCACAAGTATTTTCTTCAGCTTTTACTCCATCATCCTGGGTATGGAGAAGCAATTTCTCCTGGCAGCGGCCCTTATTCTGGTTGCCGGGTTCTTTGATGGAATTGATGGCAAGGTAGCGCGCCTGACCAAAACGACGACCAAATTCGGGGTCGAACTCGACTCTCTGGCTGATGTAATTTCTTTTGGTGTCGCTCCAGCCCTATTAATGTACTCATGGGCTCTTGAACCCTACGGCAGGCTGGGCTGGGTGTCCGCATTTGTTTTTGTGACATGCGGGGCTCTGCGCCTTGCAAGGTTCAATGTTCAGTCAGTTAATCCGGACCTGAAGAAATTTAACGGTCTTCCAATACCTGCCGCTGCTGGGATGTTAGCCACTACCGTGGTCTTCATGGAGCACATGCAGATAAACCCGGGCGACTATAAAATGTTCCTCCTGATCGCCACGCTGATATTGGCGTTTTTTATGGTAAGCACCGTAAAATTCCATGCGTTCAAGGACCTCACACTGGCCAAGGAAAAGCCTTTCAGTTCTACGCTAGCTTTCATGCTGCTGTTGGCATTGATAGCGTTGATGCCATACACTATTCCTTTTTTGCTATGCCTTGCCTATGTTCTGTCAGGTCCACTATTCACGATGATAAACAGATTTCAAAGGCGCAGCGTATCAAGCCAGGCGTCATTGGGACCCGTCATTGTGGAATCGCAAGATCCAGTGAATTCAGACCTGGTAAGGCCGGACAAGAGTTAAACGCAGCTATTTGTCTGGATTTACTGTGAAAAGATTGACAAGTGTCCAGACTCTGCTATATTCTAGTTCATGATGCCCTGCGGGTTCTCACAGTAAAAGTGTGAATAGGGAATCCTGTTAGAGTCAGGAACGGGCCCGCCGCTGTATCCGGGGACGACCGCTGCATTCAGCCACTGCAAACCAGAGTTTGTCGGGAAGGCGCAGCCACTAGAAAGATCCGGAAGTCAGAAGACCTGCCTGCAGGGAGTATCCTCTAGCCATCGTGGAAAAATGGTTGGAATCCGGCCGTGGATAAATTGGGCAATCCCCGGACCTCCTAGAGGTTCGGGTTTTTTGTTTTTAGGTGGCCTTTGACACGTTCTGGTCAGGAAGTTAGAAAGTTTTTTTGGACCTGAATCTTGGATCGGCAAGGTAATTAAAGGAGTCGCTCATCATACACGCCCCGGCAAGACTTGATTTGATCGAACTTGACCAGGCCAAATCCGGGAAACGCTTTGTCATCATAACGGTTATTCTGTCCCTCGTGGCTGGGTTATCGATTATTATAGCCGCCACGATAGGCAGGATCCCCATTCCGTTCGGGGAATCTCTTTCATGTATTTTATCCGGTATTGGTATTGAATTTTGTAAGTGCCCGGACAGATCTACTCAAACAGTGATTTTCGACCTACGCCTGAGCAGGGTATTGCTTTCGGCTCTGGTCGGCCTGTCGTTGTCAATATCAGGGGCTGCTTTTCAGGGAATACTGAGAAACCCGTTGGCTGATCCTTTTACCATCGGAGTTTCTACAGGAGCCGCTTTCGGGGCTTCTCTGGCGATTTTTCTGGGCGCCTCCAGTCTCACGCTCTCCGGGTTTGGACTCATACCGGTGGCGTCTTCAATTGGCGCCCTGACAGCTTTGATTGTAGTAATATTCCTGTCCAGAGTCGATGGAAGGGTGCGACGTGATACGATGATTCTGGCTGGAATTGTTGTGGCGACCTTTTTAGGGGCTCTGATCTCGTTGCTCAAGTCCCTGGATGAGGAATCGGTTGCGTCCATTGTGTTTTGGGTGATGGGCAGCTTTCAGGGAAGGGGCTGGAGTCATCTTGGTTTCGCTCTTCCATACATGGTGGTTGGAGCGCTTCTGGTAATCACACATTCCAGGGATCTCGATCTCATGGCGCTGGGGGATTCTCAGGCCCAGCAGTTGGGTGTGGACGTCTCAAAAACCAGGCGTCGGGTTCTGGTTGGCGCCAGTCTTCTGACGGCCGGTTCAGTCAGCGTCTCCGGTGTAATAGGATTCATCGGTCTTGTGGCCCCACATTTGATAAGAATAGCTGTGGGGCCTGATCATGGGCGGCTTTTTATCATGTCCGGTCTGGTTGGTATGATCGCCTTGATATGGTCGGATGTCGGCGCTCGCATAATTCTTCCTGAAGGGGAAGAACTTCCCGTCGGGGTAATAACTGCGCTTCTGGGTGGCCCGTTTTTTTGTCTGCTATTGAAAAAAAAGCGTGTGGAGAGTGGAATTGATTGAAGTAAAGGACATCTACGCCGGATACAACGGTTCAGATATTCTAAAGGGTATTTCGCTTAAATTCAGTCAAGGCGAAATGGTGGGGGCGCTGGGGCCTAACGGAAGCGGTAAAACCACTCTGATAAATGTGATGAGCGGAGTGTTGAAACCCCGGACAGGAACTGTTTCGGTCAATGGAGTCTCCATAAAAGATGTCGGAATCAAGGACATTTCGAAACAGATTGCCGTCGCTCCACAAAAAACAGACATATCCTTCCCCTTCAAATGTTTCTCCATCACATTGATGGGAAGAAACCCCTATGTGTCTCGTTGGGGTTTTTACTCTCCCGAGGACAAAAGAATAGCTCTGGAGGCAATGGTCAGCACCAATACCCTAAAACTGAACGACCGGCCCATAACAAACGTTTCCGGCGGAGAGGCTCAGTTGGTTACGGTGGCGAGAATATTGACCCAACAGACACAGGCTCTGCTTTTGGATGAGGTTACATCAAATCTTGATGTCTGTCATAAAATGGCAGTTTTTGATCTGCTCAAAACCATCAACGGCAATGGAGCCACAGTGATTTCCGTTATGCACGATCTCAATCTGGCCGCCATGTACTGTGACAGACTGGTTTTCCTTAAAAAAGGCGAAATAATTCTGGACGGTCCTACTCATGAGGTTTTTCAGCAAAGCAGTTTGCGCGAGATATATGAAACAGATGTCCAAATCTCGTATCATCCGGTCACAAAGTCCCCTCAGGCCCATTTTATACCCGGTCACTATACTCGTTTTCGTCCTGGCCATGACGTTTCAGATCACTGGATGGGCGTGGGCCCTCACAATGATAGACGACATGGGCCATCACATTGAACTGGATAAACCGGCCCAAAGAATCATAACCCTGTATGGAGGCTACAATGAGGTAATAGCCGCTCTGGGGATAGAAGATCGATTGATAGCGCGAACTAAAGCGGACCGTATTCCTGAATCGATCATCAAAAAGCCGGTCATAGGAACTCACATGCGGCCCAACGTGGAAATGGTCATGGCTTTAAAACCCGATCTGATAATCCAGAATGCCGGCAGGCGAGAGGCTATGGCCCCGGTAGACCAACTAAAGAAACACGGTCTCAGCGTAGCTGTTTTCAGTCCCGAAACATTCGAAGAGCTTTTCTCTGTAGTCATGAGGATAGGTGTCATCACCGGAACGCATCCTCAGGCTGAATCTCTGGTGAATAAAATGAAGGACAGGCTGAGAGTTGTTCAGGAAAAGACTTCCGGCGCTACTCACAGACCTCGTGTGTTTTTTGAAGCCAGGTACCCCAATCTCCTTGCTGCAGGGCAAAACTCGATTGTAAATGACATTTTAAAATTTGCAGGGGCCGAAAACTGTGTTACTGCCAACAAAAAATTTGTAAGGGTAAATGAAGAATCTCTTCTGTCGTGGGATCCAGACTATTACTTGATACAAGTCGGTCCCATGAACAGAAATCCGGTCAAGCTGAAAGATCGATCGCATTACCAAGACCTTCGGGCCTTTTCTGGAAACAGGTTCCGGGAGGTGGATGAGCAAATTTTTTCAAGACCCGGCCCTAGGTCGGTAGACGCTGTTGAACAGTTATCCAGAATCATCCACCCCCAACTTTGGTCTCTAAACTAATAGAGTTGAACAACATCCAGAGGATCGTTCTCAATGGCGCCTATTTTTGATTTGGAGAAACAACCTTGACTGACAGACAGTCCAACAGCGTTTTGAACCACAAAAGCCCTACTGACAACAAAGGTATGGGGATATTGTATGGCGTAGGGGTCGGTCCAGGTGACCCTGACCTGCTCACTCTGAAAGCAGTGAACATTCTCAAAACCGTTCCCAAAATATTTGCAGCCTGTTCAAGCAAAAATGATTACAGCATTGCCGAAAACATTATCAGAAAGCATGTTTCCGATAGAAAAGTCGAAAAACTTCCGTTTCCAATGTGTAATGACAAATCGATTCTACAGGAAGCGTGGAAGGACAATGGCGAGAGGGTGCTTGCCAGTTTGAGAAATGGAGTGGACTGCGCCTTCATAACTTTAGGCGATCCTTTAACATACTCCACTTTTTCTTATTTATACAAAACCATAAAAAAGGTTGCTCCAGAATTAAAGGTGATAAGCATTCCAGGAATAACATCATTTCAGGCTGCAGCTTCCGCAGCCAATATTCCCCTGACTGAGGGTGAGGAAACACTGGCGATTGTGTCAGGCGCAAAGGGAGGCCTTAAACTGGAAGAAGTTATAAAAACCGCCGACAACGTCGTAATGTTAAAAACTTATCGACAGTTCCAGGACATTTACAACACTCTCGAGAGTCTCGACATGCTCTCCAGGGCCACGTTTCTGTGTAACCTGGGGACCGAGGAGCAAACCATAGTTCAGGATATGAGCAGTTTGAAGAGCACAACAACCCCCTATCTTTCGTTGATCATAGTGAAAAAGAAATAAAGCCACTCTCAATAAATAACTGACCGAAGAGACGGTTCCCCAGTTTTTACCCCAACAAACCTGCCTCATTACTCTCTGTGAGGCTTCTCCATACTTGCTGGAAAGAACGTCGTTCATAGATCTTTGGATCGTCTTCTGGAAGTGTTATAGAGACGTCCCGGGCGCTCAATCATCATGCTGTAAAGTCAGTCTAACCCTTAGCAGGGTTGATTGAATTTTGGCGTTATAAGATGTAATGTGTGGATCAGCGCTGTGGATCAATCCTTATTTGGTTGGACCAGGAAGCCGAACAAATAGCCAGAGCCGGATCGCTTTTTGGTAGAATTGCTGAGGACTTCAATTCCTACTCTAGACGCCTGGCCTACGGAGGAAAAAATGGAAAAGATATTGTTTTTTGACACGACATTGAGAGACGGTGAACAATCACCGGGCGCGACCATGAACCAGCATGAAAAACTCCAGTTAGCGCGGCAACTAGAGCGACTAGGCGTAGACATAATTGAAGCCGGATTTCCAGCCAGTTCAGAGGGAGACAGAGAAGCGGTCCAGAAAATCGCCAGGGAAATAAAAAACTCGCGGATAGTCGGACTATCGCGATCAGTCGCCGAGGATATAGAAACAGCCTGGAGGGCTGTGTCTGAAGCCGCCTTGCCGGGAATTCACACTTTTATCGCCACCAGCGACATTCATCTCAAGCATAAATTACGACTTTCGAGAAACGAGGTCATAGACCGTGCCGGAAAAGCCGTGCGTTTGGCTCGCTCCCTGTCCGATTGGGTGGAGTTTTCGTGTGAGGACGCCACCAGAAGTGATCCCGAATTCCTCATTGAAGTGATCGAAACGGCTATAAGTGAAGGCGCCTGTAGTATAAACATTCCAGACACAGTAGGCTATTCGTATCCTCTGGAAATCAGTCAACTCATCACCACAATCAAGAATCGCGTCAAAGGAATAGGAAACGTCATAGTGTCAGTTCATTGCCATGATGATCTCGGTTTGGCAGTGGCAAATTCCCTGGCCGGGATTCTGGCAGGCGCCAGGCAGGTAGAGTGCACGATAAACGGTATAGGGGAAAGAGCTGGAAACGCATCCCTGGAAGAACTGGCCATGATACTCAAAACCAGACGGGCCACGTTCCAGTTTGAAACAAATATAAAGACAGAGGAAATATTCCACACAAGCCGATTGGTGACCGCCATCACCGGATTGCCGGTTCAACCTAACAAGGCCATCGTTGGGGCTAATGCCTTTGCTCATGAGTCCGGAATCCATCAGGACGGTGTCATCAAGGAGAGAACCACCTACGAAATCATGGACCCCGAATCTGTAGGGATATCCAAATCCTCTTTAGTACTCGGAAAACTCTCGGGGAGACATGCATTTCGTGAGAGGTTACAGTCACTTGGTTATTATTTAACCGAAGATGAGGTCAATCTCTCTTTCAAGAGATTCAAGCACCTGGCCGACAGAAAGAAAACCATCTATGATGAAGATCTTGAGGCCATTGTAGCAGAGGAAGTCTTGCGAACGGCCGAGACCTACAAATTTCTTTCCCTGACCATAATGTCAGGCTCTGAGGTGGTGCCTACTGCTACGGTAAAAATGCTCATCGACGGTGAAGAGTGCCGGGGCGCAGAGTTAGGAAACGGGCCAGTGGACGCCACCTTCAACACAATCCTCAAATTGACCGGAAGGCGCCCAAGCCTCCTGAGATTCTCCATCAGCGCAATAACCGGAGGAACCGATGCCTTGGGAGAAGCATCTATTCGACTCGAGGAGGATGGCAACATTGCAATGGGAAAAGGCGCGCATGAAGACATTCTGGTCGCTTCAGCCAAGGCAATGATAAATGCTCTAAACAGACTCGATTACATGTCCAAACGAACCCCACAGTCTATAAGGCTCTAACCAGGTTCAGAGCCCTGCCTTCGTAAAAAGCGCTCCGGACTGCCTCCGGAGCGCTGGCGAAAAAGAAAACTATCTTTTGTTAACACATTATTAATCAATGTTCACATTCGGTTTAGCTTATGATAGTATATCAGTAACGTTCATGTCGATGGAACATCCAAGTATGGCTCAATCGAAACAGATCACAACGGTAGACGGTAAAGCTATAGGGGGACCGGTAATTCTTCGAGTTTGCGCGCCAGTTTTTATAAATCGTGCTATCTAGGTTAAATTACAAAAAAAATATTGCGATTGCGCCTACCTTGTTTCATAATGTGTAGGCTTACCATCGTATGACCCGATTCTCGGGAAAAGCACGTCCCCAGGCAGAATTTGCCGTAATAAACAAAATTCTCGCATATCCAGAGAGGAGTGAGGTTATGGCATCAGAACACTACGAAGAAAAAGAGAGATTTGATGGCGAAAAAGTCAAGATCCTCGTGACTGACTATGTTCAGGGCAAGGATGAAGACCGTTACCAGTGGCGATCAAACATTCCCGAAATCAACGTGGCAGAAGGCGAAGTATCGATTAAAAAGTACTTAACTACGGCTGAAAGATACTTTTATTCCCAAGACTGGTTCGGCAGCGAAAAAAGAAAAACCCCCGCCTAAGATTCCATTACGGCTTAGCAGCATTACGACAGAGCGCAAAAAATTAAAGAAGGTGGCAAATGGCTGAACTGCCGAAGGTAAAGTATTCGGGCAAGATACGCGAGGTAACG
>CAZGVM010000109.1:0-11119 GCA_964528855.1 uncultured Desulfomonile sp.
CTCCCCCCGCGCTGACAATGACCTTGTACTGGGGTTTGTCCGCAAGAAGATGACCGACGGCCTCTTCGACAGCCTCAGGCTCCGATATTGTCGTTAAGTCTATGAAATTAATAAACTTACGTCCCGTAACGGCAAGGGGAATTTCTTTAATGTTGGGGATGTTTTCAAGGGTATCTACCAATGTCTGCCTAGGATTACCTTCATGCGTGATCACATCTACAGAAACGATCTCTGCTTTTGAGTCATCCCGCCTGAGTCGCACAAGCGTCAAAGTAGATGCCCCTAAACATACTCCGAGCGATTCCATTAACGTAACTCCATTCTTCATAACCAAAATAAATAAGCCCGCCGGCTCCAGGGTTCAGTCTCTTTGGAATTTTTCCCGTCTGAACCGGAAGCCGCCCGGGATTATCTCAAGTTAATTCTCTTTATCTCATTTGGTAATAATTTCAGGTTAATTTTTGTCATGGCCGAGCAGCCTGAAACTTTAAAATTCAACACTTAAATATAGTCCAACACTTTGAACTTGGCAAATAAATATCGGAGATGGCCATTGACGGAAACGGTCGGAATTTTTCCTGCAATCATCCAAGTATAACATACTGTTCAGATCATGGTTTATTCACGTTCTGCAAATAGTTTTTCACTTGGGGACATAATTTTGATGACAAACTGTGTGAATTGACTAGAATGATAGTGTTTTGACTAGATTTGAAAATTAGGAGGACGGATTTTGATCAAAAAAACGCTTCTATTTGCGGCCTTTGCGTCAGCGCTGGCTTTAACCGCCATGACAGGTCTGGCTGGAGCCAGTTGAGCTGGTTGTTTTCCCTCCTGGGGAGGGTCAAGCAACTACGGCGCATCAAACTCGTATTATAACGCACCGCAATACGGATATAGCAACTATGGGTACGGGGCGCCTCAGGGTTATGGTTATCAGACCCAGGTAAACCCCACAAACAGGCCTGTTTCGGCTGACACCAAACCGAAAAAGACAGATAAACAAAAGAAATCAGCTCCCAAAAAACAGGCTAATTAAATCCCGATTTTTCATTCAGAGCGCCTGTGAGAACAGCCGCCCTGAATGATCAACTCACGATCTCGCCAAAAAAATCGGTTCCATTGAACTCGTTGAGTTTTACGTTGTAGATTCCCCCGACTGATGCGCTACCATCCGTTATGTAGAAATTCCCGTCTATTTCAGGAGCCTGGTCCCAAAGTCGTCCCTGCAAGAGCAAATCCGTTTCCTCTGAATACCCTTCTACAATCGCTTTTTCAATCTGCCCGATTTTGGAACGATTCCTCTTTTCAAGAAATCTGGAATGGGCTTGCTCTATCAGGGCAACCCTTTCCTGCTTCAACTCGCAGGACGTCGGGTCTCCCAAGGCAAAAGCGTCAGTCCCCTCTTCCGGTGAATAAGAGAAAACTCCCACCCTGTCAATTTCAGCAGTTTCCACAAAATCCAGCAGTTCTTTGAATGCGTTTTCCGTCTCGGTCGGATACCCCACCATGACCGTGGTCCTCAACACGACACCGGGGACCTCTTTGCGAGCCCTATCAATGAGGGCCCTGATCAGGTCAGGGTTCCAGGGCCGATTCATGCTTCTGAGCACTTCAGTTGAAATGTGTTGAATTGGTATATCCAGGTATGGGAGAATTTTTTCCGATTCCTTCATCAATTCCAGCAGTCTTGTGGAAACACTGTTTGGATACAGGTACATCAATCTTATCCACAAGACAGGATCTATCATGGTCAGTCTGTCCAACAGTGTTTCCAGACCGTTATTCAGCTTAAGATCGTTTCCGTATGAACACAAATCCTGGGCCACGAGGATCAGTTCTGTTGCGCCGGAAGAGGCCAGCTCACTTGCTTCCTTTTCCAGGATGTCTATTGTCTCGCTTTTCATCCTGCCCCGGATTGAGGGGATAGAGCAGTAGGCGCATTTCCGGTTACACCCATCCGAGACACGCAGGTAGGCGTATCCAGGAGTGGTGAGAAGCCTCCCCTGAACTTTCGGACGGTCATTACTAGACGACCATTCCCCCGATTTTACCTCCACTCCCCCGAACTTCCCGTCTAAAATCATCGGGAGATTCTGAATGTCTTCAGGCTCAACGAAAACATCAACTTCAGGCAACGATTCTGAAGCGTCAGACTTGTAACGCAGGGGTAGGCAACCGGCCACAACCAGAAGCGCATCAGGATTGTCGCTGGAGAAATCAAGAATGGTGTTTATGGACTCCTCGACAGCAGGTTCGATAAAAGCGCATGTGTTGATTATGATGACATCGGCTCCAACCGGTCCCTCGGTAAACTGATAGCCGGCTTCACTCATCACAAACATTATTTTTTCTGAGTCCACCCTGTTCTTGGGGCATCCCAGACTCACAATTGTATAATATTTATTCAATTTGAATAATTTCCTCTCAGGATTTTCGGATGACTGATTTCAAAAGGTTTCAAATTCACAATCACTCTTCCTGATGAGCGAACTTGTCAAATATGCCTGAATCATTTGGGAGCGCCGATTTCAAATATGCTTTCCGGTATCGACGGGAGAAATTTGATGTCGGTTAAATCGAATCTGTTGTAGTTTCCCAGGGCGTCATAAATGATGGCCCTGTTGATCGTAAACTTTTGCGAATCTATTCCCAGAGTAATCCTGTATGACCCTGGAGCCGCTTTTGAGCTGTTCAATTCAAGGAATATCAGACCGTTGTCCGAATCCTTGGGCCGTTGAGGAAACCTGAATGAAAAATTCTTGTCTATCGCCCCGATATTTGTGAAAAAACTGAAGAAATTTTCCACATTCAGTTCGGCGGGAATCTCTCCGTTGACCGAAGTCTGGTCTTCAAGAAACTGCACCAAATAGGAACGTCCACGCATGACCACCTTCTGCCTCTCCGGAGCCTGGACATCGAGAGTTATAAAAGAGGGTTTTCTGACATACATCACCCCTTCGAAAGTGTCCTTGATGTCCATGGAGATGTTTACGGTGACCTGGTCAAATAATGCTCTAAAACAGCATTTATCGGCATAAACGGCTTGAACTTTTTGCATGACCTGATCGGCGTTCATCTCTTCAGCCGGACATGGATGGCTGATCATTGTCAACGCCACTGTAATGACCAGCGCTACGATCTTTTTAACGCTCATTTACGGACATCCTTTGGTTCAGGCGCTATAGACAGATACTTCACAATAGCGCATGGGTCGAATTCATTTCTGGGAACTTGAAAACCCTTTGAAATAAGCTTTTGCCTTAAATGGGCCATGGGCGGGGCCAGTTTAAACAGTTCCGGATCACCGGAAATTTCATCAAAGACGTCGCCGCATGAACCGAATGCTCTCAAACAGCCTTTGTCCAGGACCATCATCAGGTCAAGCAAGGTCATGAACGGGGCCATGTCATGGGATACTATGATTATAGTCCGATTGCGCCTGCTTCTCATGCGCTTGATCATTTCAACTATTTCAAGCGATGAATACGGATCCATGCTTGACAGTGGTTCATCAAGAATCAGCGTTTGGGGATCATTTACCAGCACGCATGCTATCGCCAGCTTTCGTTTGGAGGCTTCAGACAGGGAATGCGGGGGCATGTCCCCAATCTTTTCCAGATCCAGGCCAACTTCGTCACACGCCTGCTTGGACCTTCCGAACATTTCTTCATCTGTTAATTCGTTGTCGATTCTAAATGGAAAGGTAATGTCCTCGAGCACGGTTTCTTCAAAGAGTTGCCTCTCGGGACACTGAAAGACAAGGCCCACCATTTTGGGCGCCTGGGACCTGAACAGGCTAATGTCTTTTCCATCCAGAAATATTTTCCCTGACGTCGGAGCCAATAGCCCGTTGAGGTTTTTCAGCAATGTGGTCTTTCCCGAACCTGTACTCCCCAAAATACCCAGAATCAGTCCCGAGCCGACCCTAAACGAGACATCATGAAGCGCCTCCATGCTCCAGGGAGTTTTTGAAGCGTAAACATAGTGCAGACCTTCGACCCGTATTTCCATTCCCGGAATCTCCTCAAAGGGGTCCCGTAAACAATTTTATGTCTTGCAAAATTGTGGCAAACTACCTGTCTTTTACTCTCCACGTGGCGCCAGAAGGACTATCTTCTATCAGGATACCGTAATTCAACAACCTGTCTCTGATCTCATCGGCGCGCTTGAAGTTTTTGTCTTTGCGAGCCTGAGATCGTTCCTCGATGAGGCTGACTATCTCCGATTCCTCAATACCAAGATCACTGGTCCCGGCGTGTCGCACGCTTTCTATGAAAAAGCCAGGATCCTCGTTAAGAATTCCCAGGACGTTTCGGGACAGATTGATGATGTTGTCCTTACAATTGAGAAGTATCTCCGGAGTTGGGATCTGTTCGGGAGTCCTGCTGAATTCGGTATTGATCCGATTGATACACCTTGCGGCTTCAAACAATATTGCCAGACAGCGGGGGGTATTGAAATCGTCATCCATGGCCGCCATAAACCGTCCATCAATATCGACCAGTTCATCCGGCGTTTCTTTGAGAGAGCCACCGGCGTCCATGAGCTGATCAAGAACTATGATGGCGGAATAAAGCCGCTCCAGAGCTGTCGCCGCTTCCCTGAGACTTTCATCGCTATAATCCAGAGGACTGCGATAGTGACTTGAAAGCAGAAAAAGTCTTAATGTTTCAGGATGACAGTTTTTCAGGATGTCCCTGATATTAAGAACATTGCCCAATGATTTGGACATCTTTTCTGATCTGATGTTCACAAAGCCGTTGTGTATCCAGTATGTTGCAAATCCCCCGCCGCTCGCTGCCTCAGACTGGGCGATCTCGTTTTCATGATGCGGAAAAGCCAGGTCAGCGCCCCCACCGTGGATGTCGAAACGCTCTCCGAGAAACTTGACACTCATGGCGGAACACTCAATATGCCAACCAGGCCTACCCGGTCCCCAAGGGCTGTCCCAATATGGCTCCCCTGGCTTGACGGCCTTCCATAGCGCAAAATCCAGCGGATTTCGCTTCTTCTGATCTATTTCGACCCGGGCTCCCGATACCAGGTCCTCGATTTTCTTGCCGGAGAGTTTTCCGTAACCGGGGAAACTTTCCACCGAGTACATAACGTCGCCATCGGCTACATAGGCGTTGCCGCTATCTATCAATTTGGCAATTATACCCTGAATTTCCCGGATGTGATCGGTGGCCTTGGGTTCGAAGGTGGGTCTGAGAACCCCCAATGCGTCCATGTCAGTGTAAAATTCAGTTATGAACCTTTCCGCCAGTTCTTTCCAGTCTTCACCCAACTGATTAGCGCGGTTGATAATCTTGTCGTCAACATCGGTAAAGTTCCTGACATATGTCACCTCAAAACCACTCTTCATGAGGCGCCTGTATATAACATCGAAAAGAACCACTGACCTTGCATGACCAATATGACAAAGGTCATAGACTGTGACGCCACAAACATACATTCCGACTTTATTAGGGTTTATCGTCTCAAACACGTCTTTTTTGCGTGTCAGGGTATTATAAATTTTAAGCCCCATGTTTAATTCTCCAGTCATCATTCATATCAACACGGTCAACAAACTATCCCGATTGTATGGCGCGTTTTATCAATCTTCAAACTGTTCCAGCAAGGCCACTGCGGACGCGGCTATGCCCTCCTGCCTTCCCGTGAATCCCATTTTCTCAGTAGTGGTAGCCTTGAGATTGACCCGGGATTGGTCAATGCCAAGAGCCTTGGACAAAGTTGACAAAATCCTGCTTCGATAAGGCCCTATTTTAGGTTTCTGGGCGATTACGGTCATATCGACATTCGAAATCATGAAACCCGAGTTCCTTAGTTCATCCACCACATCCTTCAGTAGGACGATGCTGCAAATCCCCTTGTAAGAGGGATCTGTGTCCGGGAATCTCATGCCGATGTCACCCAGGCCGGCGGCGCCTAACAATGCGTCCACCAGGGCGTGAACAAGAACATCCGCGTCCGAATGCCCAAGCAGACCTTCCGGATGGTCTATTTCAACACCTCCAAGGATCAGCCTGCGTCCCGGCGCAAATCTGTGGGCGTCAAAACCCTGGCCTATACGCAAGATTTCATACCTCCAGAATAACTTGTAACCATAGTTTAACGGATAACATTCGTCAAGGAGCGCTTGTCCCGGGGTTCCTGCACAGCGATTTGAACAGGGCTCTTTCTTGACGAATCCACGCTCGTGACATAAGATTGACTAATTATAATCATATTTTTCACGCAATTTTCAGGCGTAGTTGTTGGTGAACATGAAAAAGCGCTCAGCAAGAATTTCAAACTCCAGGTTGGTATTGAGCCTTGTTGCCTGGATTGGAGCGGGTATTCCTCTAATGCTTCTCCTTGCGCTTTTTAGTGGTTTGGCCGGAGGTATTCTGGGAACCTATCTGGTGTTCTCCAAGGACTTGCCCGACATTCCGGATCTGCGCGCATACAGACCAAAAACCGTGTCCACTTTTTATGCCGATGATGGATCGGTAATCGGACTGTTTTACAAGGAAAAACGGTTTCCCATTTCTCTGGACTCGCTTCCGCCGCATGTTCTGAATGCATTCTTGGCTGCAGAGGACGCCCGATTCTTCTCTCATCCCGGGGTAGATCCAATAGGAGTGGGCAGAGCCGTTGTAAAAAACCTGAAGGTCGGGAATTACGCTCAGGGCGCAAGCACCATTACCCAACAGGTGACACGTAATTTCATATTGTCCAAGGAAAAGAAATTCTCACGAAAGATCAGGGAAGCCCTACTGGCCTTTCGTCTCGAGAAAACCTTGTCCAAGAAGGAAATCCTGGGGCTCTATTTAAATGAAATATACCTGGGACGAGGGGCATACGGTGTGGAAGCGGCCTCCGCCGTATATTTCGGAAAGAAATCAACCGAGCTTACAACACCCGAGGCGGCCCTGATTGCTGGACTGGTGTCTAACCCGACCAAAAACTCCCCGCCCAAGAACACGGAAGGGGCTCTCAAACGACGTGAATTCGTGTTGACCAGCATGTTGCGGAACAACTTCATAACCACCGATGAATACAACTCCGGCATGCTTGACGTCCCGAAATTCAGGGAGAATCTTCCCACCCCGGCAGAGCGAACTCCGTATTTCACCGAGGCGGTCCGGCAGTACATTATAGAAAAATATGGGGCTCAGAAGCTTTACGATGACGGACTGCAAGTCTGGACTACGTGTGACATAAAACTTCAGGAAAAGGCGTCGGAAAGTCTCTTAAAGGGCGCCCAGTCCTGGGAACGGCGCCAGAACAGGCCACCGGGGCTGGTGAAGCGTCTCAAGCCCTCTGAAACAAAAGATTTCCTCAATGCCGAACCACTGACCGAGCCTTCTATTGGCTCCTATGTTCAGGCCGTGGTGACTGAAACTCCCAGACAGGCCAAAAAAAATAAGGATAAGAAGCAGGAAGTTGTCTCAACTACCCACAGACTTGCGTTTCAGGGAGGTCTCTACTTCAACGTTGATCTTGATGGCGGTCCGGCATTCAGGGTCAATGACGTTGTCGAATTCAAGGTTGTCGAGTCATCGGACGGAAATGTAAGCCTTCTTCAGGTAAAATCTCCTGCGGTTCAGGGGGCTGTTGTCTGTATCGAGAATCGTACCGGTTTTGTGAGGGCGTTGGTCGGAGGTCTTGATTTTGAGAAATCAAACTTCAACAGGGCCACCCAGGCTCATCGACAACCCGGTAGCGCTTTCAAACCCATCGTGTTCGCCTCGGCCTTGGAGTGGGGAGCGTATAGTCCCCGCACCATGGTTTATGATGAGCCGATTGCTGTCGTGATTGATCCACGGGAGCCCGAGTGGATGCCATCAAATTCGGACGGCGGTTTTCTGGGTCCTCTCAACCTGAAACGCTCGCTTGCGCAGTCTCGAAATATTGTAGCCGTCAAACTCGTCATGGACGTAGGCCCTGATTCGGTCATTAAAATGGCCAGAAACATGGGATTTCAAACTGCCTTGGGCCCCAATCTGTCTATCGGCCTGGGGTCATCCGAAGTCACACCCCTGGAATTGACATCGGCATATTCTGTCTTCCCTAACATGGGCACCCGAATTCAGCCAAAACTGGTAAAAAAGGTTGTAGACCGTTTTGGAAAAGCGCTCGAGGACAATACACAGCCATCTGATCTACTCAAGACATTCACGTTGGAGAGAAATTTCCGGGGAAATAGGTCTGAAATTGTCGTAACCGGATCAAACTCCTCTGAACAGGCGTCGCATAACTATCTGGATCAACGGCTGGTAGCCTCAATGAGGGCTTTGGAGGTTGCATCTCAATCTTCCGGACGTTCGGAGGATTTACATTTCAGGAAGACTTCCAACAGTTTGCTGATTAATGATGATGCAGGCGCCGGTCAGGCGATGAGCCCCCGGACCGCATACTTGATGTTGAGCATGATGCGCGAGACCTGCGTTTCAGGAACCGCATCGGTAGTTGCAAAACTCAAGAGAATCGATCTGGGCGGAAAAACAGGGACCACTGACGACTGCGCTGACGCGTGGTTCGTCGGATATAACGGAAAATACACAACAGGGGTGTGGCTGGGATTCGACACCAAGACATCTCTTGGCAAACAGGAATATGGCGGCACGGCGGCTTTGCCCATCTGGATGGACTTCATGGGAGAAGCCCTAAAGAATGAACCACTGACAGCGTTTGCGCCCCCCGAAGGAGTTGTTTTCTGGGAGGCAAACGCCTCACCGGGGCCTGATAATGTAGAGAGACTTTTCGAATTTGGTCCCGATATCGACCCATCTTTTAACGCAAAACAAAATTGCCCCATAGATTCGATATATTTCGTGACAATGGGCTATCAGAACGCGTACAGTCCGGACATGATGAATTTTGGCCTTCAGTCCATGAATCACCAGGGATCCTTGCGGATTCTATCAGCTGAAGGACAGACGCTTGGGTACGGGTATCCTTTCAGGGATGAAACCGGCAGGGCTTCACTCTACAAAGAACCGGTCTATGCGCAAACTCAGGATTACTACCAGGGTTTTATGCCTAACCAGGGAAACTTTTTTGGCCGACAAAACCCCTATCTTCAGACCATGCCCGGCGGATCAATGAGACCAGACCCAAGCAATCCCTACTACCAGAGGAACAACGAAGGTTATGGCGCGTTCGAGTAGATATTCCATTGTAATCACTTTACTTATCATATTTGGAATTGGGATAGTGCTGGGCATGTGGGTAAACAAACGTCCCACATCGTTCCATGTAAGCGCCCCTCCCGTCACACAGAACTATGAGGCCCTTGAAAGCGGGGAAGCGGTGGTCATGAGGGTCTACCGCGAACTCAGTCCTGCCGTTGTCAACATCGTTTCCAAGAGTCTCGCGTACAACTTCTGGATGCAGGCCGTCCCCCAGACCGGTCAGGGCACCGGCTTCGTCATAGACGAGAAAGGGCATATCCTCACCAATAGCCATGTCATCGGCAGCGGCCAGAATATCGAAGTCACTTTTATGGGAGACAAGAAACTCCAGGCAACACAGGTGGGGCAGGACCCTGTCAGTGATCTTGCAGTCATAAAGATTCAGCCTTTTCCCGGATTGGCCGTCGCTCCTCTGGGGAATTCCGAAAACCTTACCGTTGGGCAGCGAGTAATTGCCATTGGAGACCCTTTCGGATTCCAGCACACTGTCACTTCAGTGTTTATCAGCGCTCTGAACAGGGACCTGATAATCGATAACAGGACAATGTTCGGCATGATCCAGACCGACGCCGCCATCAACCCGGGCAACAGCGGGGGGCCCCTGATCAATTCCCGGAGCGAAGTGATCGGCGTTAACACTGCAATTGTCAGTGAAACGCGCTCATTTGCCGGCATTGGCCTCGCGTTACCCATCAATAGAGCCAAAAAGGTCGCCGCACAGATAATCAAGATGGGAAGAGTCATGTATCCCTGGTCCGGCATAGCGGCCGGCACCGATCTGGAGCCACAGCTAATTCGCGCTTTGGGGTTGCCGCCTTTAAAAGGATTCCTGATTTCCGTCATCGCTCCAGGAAGTCCTGCCTATCAAAGCGGCTTGAAGGCCGGAAGCCAATATGCCGGCGGTTACAGAGGACGACCTCTCCTGGTGGGAGGCGACATCATACTGGCAGTTGATGAAACTCCCGTCACCGGATTCGAGGACTTTCAGAATATTATCCTGCAGAAAAACATCGGTGAGCAGATAAAACTGAAAGTGTGGCGCTCCGGCCAGGAATTCACGGTTAACCTGGCGCTGGCCGAAGACCCACGCATGACCAAGCGTCCGGGCGTGTGATAAGTCTAAGGAGACTTCCATGCCGCTCATCGACGTCACCCTCGCAATGCGAAACGGCATGGCCGGATTCCCGGACGACCCCCCTTTTGAAATGACCTCCATTGCTTCAATATCCGGCGGAAGTTCTTGTAATCTTTGTTTATTGAAGCTTTGCTCACATACAGGGACCCATGTGGACCCACCACGGCATTATTCTGACTCGGGCTTTTCCATCGATCAGATTCCCCTGAATCGCCTTGTCGGCGAGGGCGTCATACTGGACATGAGAGGCAAGCAGCGGATTGGCGCTAAAGACATCCAGCGCTCCGATTTTAGGGGTCACTCCAGGGTTCTGTTCAAAACCGACAATAGTCTCAATTTACACAACGGCATTTTCTCAGTGGATTTCTGTCATCTTACCCTTGATGGAGCCCTGTTTCTGGTTCAAAACGGGATAGAACTCGTCGGCATAGACTACCTTTCCATAGAGAGTTTTGCCGCATCGGACGCTCCGGTTCACAAAACAATTCTTGGTTCCGGGGCAATAATCGTCGAGTCGCTCGATTTGCTGGACGCCCCTGTCGGACCATGCAGGATATACTGTTTCCCGCTCAGGATAATTGACGCCGATGGTGCGCCCGCCCGGGTGTTGATCCAAGTATAGGAAACAGGGCCATTCAGGCAATCTGTCCTGTAATTCGTCCCGACTCAGTAAACTGAACTCAAAAAAATTGACATCCTGGCATTATAGGGTTAAAATGAGCTTTTAACATAGGTCCTCTGGAGATGCGCCCGTAGCTCAGCTGGATAGAGCGTCTGACTACGGATCAGAAGGTCGGGA
>CAZGVM010000110.1:0-11111 GCA_964528855.1 uncultured Desulfomonile sp.
AGTCCGACATTTTTGCGCTATAGTGGACACCGTCGATGTACAACGGCTCCTTCAGATCTCTCTGAACATCGGCAAGCCAAAGAAAATTTGGGGGAAAAGCGCCTGACTTATATTTCTGTGCCATGATCTCATAGCCTGTTCTGAGGTAGGGAAGGCCCATGCCGTAATTGAAAGTCCCAAAGATGTTGTAGTTTTGGTCGTATTCAAAGACGGGAACAGGCTGCCACACAAAAAGGGTCCTGATGCCATATCCTTGGGCAATAACATCTATTAATTTCTGATTGGCGATGTAACGTTGTATTACATCACCGGCTATTGTCCCGTGGTCTTTTACCCCAAAGTCCCCGGAAGCCTGCTGTCTTTTCATTAAATACCGACTGATCGGCAAATCGAGGACCAGATTCCACAGCGGACTTATTTCTCCATCGTCCATGAATTTTGTCAGTTTCTTTGTATAAGCCGGGGCCCCGGAAGAGTGATTCAAGTCGTTGAGACCGTCTATGAAAATGGCCACTGATGGTATGTGATTCTGGAGCAGTAACTGCTGGAAAAGAATCATTTCCTGACTGGAAAAGTAATGACCCCGGCCAAAATTATATATTTTGACGTCCTGACGACCGGCTGCATCAAGGTGTTTGTCAAGAAATGATGCAATGGTTTCACCGTCCGCTACCCCAGACCCGAATGTGGTCGATCCTCCAAAAATGAATATGCTGGTATCATTATTTTGGGGCGGCCATTTTGGCTGATTTTCAATTGGCCTGAATCCGGACGCGTCCACATTGACGAACTTCCCATGAAATGGTTTTTCGGCAAATTGGACAAATGGACGATATCCAAGCGCAACAGAACGGTTTTCCCGAAAAATGGCTTCTACATCATCAGGTTTAAGATGCGGATAAACCGGCCTAAGTTCCGGCGAGTTGCCATCCAGTGAAAATCTGCCCATCGGAACACGGTTTTTTTTGGACTTTGAATCCGTAAAAGCAAGCAGGGCTGAAAACATTAGGTTTACAACTACTAAAATCAGAACAATATTAAAGATCAACAGGGCTAGGTATACATAACAGCTCTTTAAAAACTTCAGACCCCTCATAATCCTGAAACCTACAATTCGGCAAAATTCGACAATATCCTGAGTCCATTCCCCTGACTTTTTTCAGGGTGGAACTGGAGAGCATACAGGTTTCCACTGGAAACAGCACATGTAAAGTCTATGCCGTAGTTTGCTTTTGCGGCTATGTCCTGACGGTTCAGAGGGTCTACATAGTAGGAATGCACAAAATAGAACCAAGATCCGTCGGGGATATTTTTAAAGATTGGGACTTCTTTTTCAAACATGACCTGATTCCAGCCCATGTGCGGTATTTTGAGGCCCATATTTTTGTCAAAAGCCTTCACCTTGCCCGGGACTACTTTAAGACCTGCATGCAGGCCGAATTCCTCGGATTCGTCGAAAAGTAACTGAAGACCGAGACATATACCAAGAAACGGGCGATTGCTTTTTATAAAATCAAGGATGGGATTTACGAGTTTGAATGAGTCAAGGTTTTTCATACATTCCGGAAATGCGCCAACCCCCGGAAGCACCAGTTTTTCACAATCTGTTATTTGAGTTGGATCCCTGGAAATGACGGCATTTGCGCCTATCTTCTCAAAACCTTTCTGAACGCTACGCAGGTTACCCATTCCATAGTCAACGATGACGATCATTTTTAGGCCTTTACAATTTATGGGTCAATTTCATGTCCCACGATTGATAGTTTGTTTCGCTACCCAGTGTCTTTTATTCGAGCACCCCTTTGGTGGAAGGAGCGCCCAGGACTCGCTGATCCAGTTCCACAGCCTGTCTCAACGCTCTAGCTAAAGCCTTGAACAACCCTTCAGCCGCATGATGTGGGTTCTGGGCTAATTCCACTTTGGCATGGATTGTCATGGCCGACCTGTCCGAGAACGCCTGAAAAAACACCCGAACCAGGTCCAGGGGAAAGTTACCGGCGCTTCTGTCCTCGATAGGATTTGAATACGCCAGGAACGATCTGCCGGAGAGGTCAAGCGAGACTGTGGCCAGCAGTTCATCCATAGGTGTTGACGAGAAGCCGTATCGACGTATGCCATGTTTGTCGCCAACGGCCTTCCTGAGCGCGTCGCCAATACAGATCCCAACATCTTCAACCGTATGGTGGAAGTCAACCTGTAAATCACCCTTGGCGCTTATTTCAAGATCGAAGAGTCCATGCCGCGTGAACAGATCCAGCATGTGATCGAAGAAACCAATTCCGGTATTTATGTCAGATTTTCCGGAACCATCGAGGTAGATGTTAACATTTACCTGAGTCTCTGATGTGTTTCGTACTATTTTGGCTCTTCTCATAGAGTTTTTCCTTCATGAATCCGGTTCAAGACCGTCCTGAACCTTGAGGGGAAGATCATACCATCCTGTCTTTCTCGCCGGAAATGTCTGCCCCAAGAGAGCGCAGTTTCTCCTCGAGACGTTCATATCCCCTTTCAAGATGGTATACTCTGTGAACTTCCGTAGTTCCCTGAGCGGCAAGGCCCGCCAGGACAAGTGACGCGCTTGCCCTTAGATCGGTGGCCTGGACATGGGCTCCGGAAAGTTTTTTCACTCCGGTCACACGGGCAAGACGTCCTGAAACCCTAATGTTAGCTCCCATGCGGACGAGTTCCTGAACGTGCATGAATCGGTTTTCAAAGACCTGTTCGGTGATCGAACAACTGGAGTCGCCTAAAGCCATCAAGGCCATGTACTGAGCCTGAAAATCAGTTGCAAAACCTGGATAAGGGTCTGTCAGAGCATCTCTGCTGTGTATGGCGCCATTCGAAATAACTCTCACGCTGTTTTCTGAAATGTCGAGCTTGAGGCCCGCTTCCTGAAGTTTTTGCAATAGTGACTCCATGTGAGCGGGATCACAGCCTTCGACCGTTACATCACCCCCGGTGATGGCCCCTGCCATGATATATGTTCCAGCCTCTATCCTGTCCGGCATGACTTCATGAACAATCCCGTCCAGACGGTCTACTCCTTCAATCACGATTTCGGGTGTCCCGGCCCCGCTGATCTTGCCTCCCATTCGGTTAATGACGTGAGCCAGTTCGCAAACTTCCGGTTCTATGGCGCAATTCCTCAAAACCGTGGTTCCCTTTGCCATACAAGCCGCCATGATCAGGTTCTCAGTCCCGGTCACCGTGTTAAGATCAAATGTGAATTGCGCTCCCTTTAACCTTGAGGCCCTGGCCTGGACATACCCGTTGTTGAGTTCAATAGTGGCGCCAAGGGCTTCCAGTCCTTTCAGGTGCTGATCGATCGGCCTGGCCCCTATCGCGCATCCTCCCGGAAGGCTTACGTCAGCACGGCCTTCGCGAGCCATCAGCGGCCCTAACGCCAGTACAGACGCCCTCATGGTCTTTACCAATTCATAAGGCGCCGTGTGCTCGGTTATATCTCTGGCCTTGATTCTCAACGCCCCCGGAGTGAAATCATCGAGCTGCACTCCAAGCTGTAAAAGCAGCTGCTTGGTCGTTCTGATGTCCATCAACGCCGGCATACGGTGGAAAATCATCTCATCGTGGGTCAGCAGCGCTGCGCACATCAGCGGTAAAGCGGCGTTTTTAGATCCGCTGACAGGAACTGTTCCCTTTAAAGAGACCCCGCCCCGAATGACTATTTTTCTCATATTTCTCTTTCCTTCTACCGCAGAATGGCGGGATCAAAAGTTATATCCGGAAACAACCGCTCGTCTGGTCACAAACTGTCCGATGGCCTGCTCCATGATCCAGAAGACGCCGATGGCTTATATCATCTCAGGAGTGTGGGCGCAACAGCTTAGACCCCAGTGAAGATAGAACACCCGGCTTCCCTGTTCAACGCCGGACATTGACCGGATGCAGCCGGAATGTAGATTTTAACCAATTATATGATATAAATCGATAGGCTGTAAAAATTTGCAATTGTTCAGCGTCATAAAGTTGCCGGGTGAGACAGAGTCTCACCTGGGTTACTGTAAAGATTTCCTGATCTTGTGCTTGTTGTGATGCGCCCCTAGCTGTATGAACTCGAAAAATTGAAAGACCAGAGGGTGGACAATGGAAGACATCGGTTTTCTGGCAAAAAAGATCATAAGTGTTTTTTTGTATCCAATGGGTTTTGCGACACTGCTGCTCTTGCTTGCAATTCTAACTCTGGCGTTGAAAAAAAACCGTCTCATTTCAATAGCGCTGGTCTCAGTGGCGACTTTGATATTGATAATCTTTTCATTAGAAATAACTTCTTACCACCTCGTGCGTTCACTGGAAAGCAGAGCCGGGAATTTTCAAACGACAGCGCAACTGGAAAAACGGGGTGTAAAATACATAGTTGTTCTTGGTGGGGCCATAGTGGAAGATGGAGTCCCGGCGGCTGAGGCATGGGGTCCAGACGTACTGAGAGTCATGGAAGGCGTCAGACTGTCCAAAGGCATCAGAAACAGCCGGCTGGTATTGTCCGGTTCGGCCATACCCGGCCGTTACAGTCATCGGGGGTCCATGTTGGAATTACCCCTGGAAATGGGAATATCGCGTGACGCGGTAATAGCGCTCCGAACGCCTTACGATACGGATGAGGGCTCCAGGGAGTTGGCCGCATTTGTTGAAAACCAACCGTTCGGCCTGGTCACATCGGCAATACACATGCCCAGGGCCATGAAAATGTTCCAAAGATTCGGAGCAAACCCCATTCCATGTCCTTGCGATTTTCGTACGCTAAAGCAGATGAAATTCTTTAGCGAATTCCTTCCCAAGTCGGCCAACCTCTATGCTTCGGCCCTCGCAATTCACGAATACATCGGCATGCTCTGGATGGATTTTAAGGGATTTTTTTCTGATTAGAAAAACGTCCGGAATATTGGCTGGATGTAAATGCAAGATCGCCAAATCGATAAAAGGAATATCTGGTGATTTTTATAAGAGGAAAGATCCTTGCAACATTTGACGCGAATTTCCAAGGGAGGGACCTAATAGGAAATTAATTCAATCAGGTCCTCTCGAGAGAAATGTTTAAGAATCGTCTTGTCGTCCTGCCGTACTATTGATTCCATCAATTTTTTCTTTTTCATTATGATCGTATCAATTTTTTCTTCGAGCGTATTCCTGGTAACCAGTTTGAAGACCTGGACACCACGTTGTTGACCAATCCTGTGCACACGATCAGTCGCTTGCTCTTCTCTTGCGGAGTTCCACCATCGGTCGTAGTGTATGACCACTGAACCGCCGGTGAGATCTATGCCAAGCCCGGACGCTCTGAGTGAGGCGGTAAAAACTTTGCATTCAGGGTCAGTGTTGAACTTTTTGATCGCCTCGGAACGTTTGCGGGTATGCCCCTTTATTGTAGCGAAAGCCAAGCCCACATCGTTGAGATAACTCTCTATAAGTTCAAGCATCTTGACATACTGACTGAACACGACCACTTTTTGTCCGGATCGGACACTTTCATCGAGCAAATCAACAAAGGTGTCCCATTTCCCTGATTCGTACTTTGCGTAGCCCCCGGTGTCTCCGGCCAGGAGCGCCGGATGGTTACATATCTGCTTCAAGTAGTTGAGAACTGCAAAGACATGCATGTAAGGCACTGTCTTGTCGGGATCTCTGAGTGTCTGAAGCAACTGCTGTCCCTGATTGTCAACCACGTCCCTGTACAGTCTGTACTGAGCTTCGCTGAGATCACATCTCCTGATGTCTTCAATTTTTGGAGGTAGCTCCTTCAACACCTGCTCTTTTTTACGCCTCAACGTAAAGGGATGTATCAACCTCGCCAGTCTGTCTTTGGCTTGCGAGTCGGCATTTTCCTCTATCGGAACCCTGAAATAAGTCTCGAAGACGGACTCTGTCACAAAATAGCCCGGTAATGTTATATCGAAAAGTGATTTGAGCTCAGTGACGCTGTTTTCTATCGGTGTACCGGTGAGACCAATCACACACTTTCCATGAAGAGACTTTATGGCGTGATATGTTTTTGTGAGCCTGTTTTTGACGGCCTGCACTTCATCAAGGATTATCAGGTCAAAACTGTTTTCAGAGAGGATTTCGCGATCCCTTAACGCTATTCCATAAGAGGTTATGATCAGGGGACGATTCTCCCATCCGTCGTGTGTAGCCCTGTCGGCCCCGTGGTAAACAAATGGATCAAGATATGGACAATATTCCAGCACCTTGTCATACCAGTGGGAAAGCACGGTTGTAGGACACACTGCCAGAAAACGAGAGCTTCGCTGTTCTTTGAGGGCTCGTTTGAAAAGCCCGGTCATTAAGGCCATGACCTGATGAGTCTTACCAAGGCCCATGTCATCACACAACAGGCCTGAAAAACCATTTTCGTAGAGGAACCAGAGCCACCCGTATCCGTTTTTCTGATACGAGCGCAGCTTACCCTTCATAGAGGCCACAGAAGGTACTCGTGTCGGAGCCTTGAGTCCATCAAGATGCTGAAACCAGTCTTTCAGCTTCGCGTTTTCATATTTCTTTTCTATCTTGTCCTGGAGAGCCAGGAATCTCAGATATTCAATTTTTGAAAGGTTCAGGTCATTTGCTTCAATGTCCGGAGATTTTTCTCCTCCGCCTATCCAGGCAAACTCGGGAGCTAATGTGTCTATCCACCTGGATCCCCGAACAATAAATCTTTGCTTTTTATTCTTCGCCTCCAGTATTTCCCGGAAAGAAACTGAGAATGATCCGTAATCATAGCTTATTTCAAGTTTTACCTGACCATTGGACGCATGTTTGTGCATCACAACAACCCCGTCGCTTTTTTCGACGGTTTCACGCTCCAAAAGTGTCCTGTCTATTATGATCGACTTTTCATTGCGCAGTAGTTCCAGATTTTCTCTCAGGAACGTTGAAATCTTTTCGGGAGAGACTATCACTCTCTTTTGAGGTGAGAAATATTCTGATGGAAGATTCGTCAAATTCACATGAATCCTGTAAAAACCGTAGTCAGGAAAGAAATAGTAGGCGCCAAAAACCTGTTTATCCAGGATTGAGCGATCAATGAACTTGTCCTCGTCCAAGGCGTCCTCATCGGGATTCTGAACTATTGGCCGAATCAGCAAAGACGAGTCATCCATGACTTCCAGTTTATATCCGGTTTCTAGCGGCTGTGGATTTATGAAAAGATCATTACCGATTATGCCTTTGCGCTCTGCACGTTCTATTACAGGACCTATCAAGGTGCGTGGCGGTATGAAACGAACGATCGTTTCGCCATATTCATCTGAACCTTCTACAATAAGTTGGTCACGGTGCTCTAGAAAATTGAAGCGAAACTCCCCTCCCGATCTACCCGCCAGAAGAAAACCTATTTTGGCTATCCGGAGCCACATGCTCTCTTCCATGCTCTGACGCGCAGATTTTATACCTCTTTTGTTTATCTCAAGTTCATCCTCGGAGTACTGCCAGGGTTTACGCCTTAATGATGGAACGTTAGGATCTTTAAGCTTCTTGCCGTACATTCTTTTGAAGACTGCAGGATCTATGTCCCTCCGAATGATTTCAAAAAACTCATGCAGAAATTCTTCAACCAGTCTTTCGCCCGGAACAAATGACAGAATCTCCTCAGGACCTCGATCGGAAAACGTGATTCTTAATCCCTCGCCTCCATGATTTACATGCGCCCTGAATCCCAGCGATGAATCCCCAAAATTCTTGAAACCAAACCAGCTTATTTCGTTCCAGAAACTCTCCTGAAAATCTTCACACAAACTCTTGAGCTTACCGGTTTCCTCATCAGTCCTCAGTATGTAACGAACAAAGGTGACGATATGATGGCAGTAGGTTCTGGTAGATGACCTGAAACACCCACAAGTGGCTTTCGACAGAATTCTCGTCTCAGGGTCGAGCATAACGTGAACATTAAAACTTTTGGTTGAAGACTCAGTAATTAAACCAAAATAGGCCTCTCTTCCAAAATTTATATGTGAAATTCGCGAAGATTCAACCAGCCGCAGTCCCCTGTCCAACGCTTCTGAATTAAACTGCTTCGTTATCTCGGACGGGAGTTCCCCTGACTGGGTTACTCCAGAGAAATTCTTCTGAAAATCCAGGATTTTTCCGAACACTTAATTCTCCTGTATCCGAGCAATTAACTGAGAAACGCTTGGCGTGCGATATCATACCAGATAAATGATGTCAACATGAATCTATAATTTAAGAACTTAGATTCAACATTTATTTATATTGGATTTATTGATCATCAATAATAGTTAAAGTTAAATATAGATTTTTAAAATCATTTTCTCGCGAAATTTACTATTTTTGGACCGTTTACATGAAAGCGTCTACCAGGCGGCCCCCAAATTGCCTAATTTCATCAGTATTAGTTTCTTGAGACATGAAGCTTTTGCTGATATGATTCATGAGTCAATTTGCTCTCGTTCCAAAGAGATAAGGAAATCAACCTTATGAATAAAAAGCATATCATTTTGATAGCGCTATTGGTTGGGGTGGGGCTGATACTTGGAGTGGCGTTTTATCTGAAAAAGCCTGCCGTCCCTCAGGGAACCGTATTCGTGAGCGGCAATATAGAAGCCATAGAGGTTGATTTATCCTTTCGAATCGCCGGACAGATAAACCATTTGCCGATAATGGAAGGTGATCGTGTATCTCGAGATCAGGAGATCGCCAGACTTGACACAGATACCCTGGAAGCATTGAGGGGGGCTTCGCAGAGTGAAATTTCGACGGCCAAGGCTGTCCTGGACGAGCTTGAAGCTGGCTACAGGGAGGAAGATATCAAGAGCGCCAGGGCTTTGGCAAAGGCGGCTGAGAGTCGTCTGGCCAATGCTCGTGACGAATATGACAGACACCTGGGGTTGTTCAAAGGAGGGGCTATTTCCGCTTCGGCTCATGACAGCAAGGAAATGGCTTTCAAGGTGGCTACTGAAGAGTTTAACAATACGATTCAACGCCTGACCGAGCTAGAAAGAGGACCAAGAGAAGAGCAAATACGAGCAGCGCGCTCCAGGCTTGAACGCTCCAAATGGGAATTAAAACGCATTGAATTGGACATAAGACATTCATCGTTACACTCACCAATAAACGGAGTCGTTCTGGTGAAGGCCAATGAGTTGGGTGAGGTCATTTTACCCGGAGCGACGGTGGCCACGGTGGCTGAAATCGATGAGGTATGGCTCAAAGGGTATGTGGGAGAACAGGATCTCGGCAAAATTAAACTGGGTCAGAAAGCCAGGATAACGATAGATACCTATCCGGACAGATATTACGGGGGGACCGTGACTTACATATCATCAAGAGCTGAATTTACTCCAAAAAATGTCCAAACACGCGAAGAGAGAATCAAGCAGGTCTACAGGGTAAAAATAACAATCCCCAATCCTGACCAGGATCTCAAGATCGGGATGCCGGCGGAGGGCTATATAATTGTGGATGATTCTCAAAGATAAAGAAACATTGGCATTATAGGTCCGTGGTGAATGAATCAGACAGACGGAAACGATCATGTAATTGTAATCCAGAACCTTTGTAGGGCTTTCGGTGAAACCAGGGCGGTCAGGAATCTTGAGCTTGTGGTCAAGAGGGGCGAGCTTTTTGGTTTGGTTGGTCCGGATGGGGCAGGTAAGACGACTACCATAAGGATGTTAGCCGGAATTCTCGAACCAACATCCGGAAATGCCTGGATTGACGGCGTCTCTGTCGTTCACGACCCGGAAGGCGTAAAAGAACATATCGCCTACATGCCCCAACGATTCGGCCTGTATCAGGATCTGACAGTCCTTGAAAATCTGGTTTTTTATGCCGATCTCTTTCAGGTTCCGGCAAAAGACCGCGTATCCAGAATGGAAGAGTTGTTCGCATTCAGCAGGCTCGGTCCTTTCAAGGACAGGTTGGCAGGGGCTTTGTCCGGAGGAATGAAACAGAAACTCGGATTGGCGTGCGCCCTAATTCATTCTCCGAGGCTTATTCTGCTCGATGAGCCTACCAACGGAGTGGACCCGGTGTCGCGCAGGGACTTCTGGAGAATACTTTATGAACTCCTGAACAAGGGCATCACAATCCTGGTTTCCACTGCTTACCTGGACGAGGCAGAGAGAACAACCAGAACTGCGCTGATAAGTGAGGGCAAACTCGTAGAGGTCGGGACTCCGGCCTATCTGAAAAGCCTGGTCCAGGGAGTCATGATGGAATTAGCGCCGTCTGATGTCTCAGGCGCCAGAAAAAGTCTCACCCGCGGAACCGGCGTCCTCGACGTTAATGTTTTCGGTGACACCCTTCACGTAAGACTGGAAAACAAATCCGCAGAGTCCATTGTAGAAGACCTGCTGTCTCAAGGCGGAGTGGATATTCTATCCAGGAAATGGATAGAACCCTCAATGGAAGACGCCTTTCTCTCGCTGATTCCTCGTCAAACGTCAGGACTCCCAAAGGCTAATCCCGGTTGAAAAACGAAACCACCGAAATTGCAGTTTTTGCCGAAGACCTCACGAGAACTTTTGGAAGTTTCCTTGCGGTAGATCACATCAGTTTCGAGGTCAGGAAGGGCGAAATATTTGGTTTTTTAGGCCCCAACGGCGCCGGAAAAACCACAACGATAAAAATACTTTGCGGATTGTTGACTCCGACATCCGGTGTGGCCTCGGTATCTGGCTACGACGTCTCAACGCAGCATGAGGAAATAAAAAAGAACATAGGATACATGTCCCAGAAATTTTCACTCTATGAGGACTTGACCGTATCTGAAAATCTTGACTTCTTCGGAGGAATTTATGGACTTGATCCGGAAAGGAAGAAGTCACGAGATGACTGGGTCCTGCAGATGGCTGATTTACTTGATAAAACCGACACCTTAACAGGAGCCCTCCCATTAGGATGGAAACAGCGTCTTGCTCTGGGATGCGCAGTTCTTCATGAGCCCATGGTCCTGTTTCTGGATGAACCGACCTCAGGCGTCGATCCTCTTTCTCGACGGAATTTCTGGGACCTGATCAATGAACTGGCCCAAAAGGGGGTAACAGTATTCGTGACCACTCACTACATGGAGGAAGCGGAGTACTGTAACCGATTGGCTCTGATGGCCGCAGGTAAAATCATCGCTCTGGGATCGCCTT
>CAZGVM010000111.1:0-5121 GCA_964528855.1 uncultured Desulfomonile sp.
TTCAGGGTTATAAAGGTGCATCCTTAGAAGTACTAAAAAAATACAATGTTCGTGTATGGGGACAAGCCAATGTAAATACTACCAGAGGTATTTTTCAGGGAACTATCTTGCCTCGTTCCGTTATGAACAGCCTCAGAAGGTTAGGCTCCTTGTAGTCCATGCGTAATGAAGAGTCTGCGCAGAATCGACATACTTTGCTTCTCGGGAAAGGTCTACGCCTCGGGGGTCTGCTCATGATACTTCCTCCTCCTTCACGGCGCTGGGTTCTTCGCCCGATTCAACAACCACTTCGACTGTCTCTGCGGTTGTCTCAACTTCCTGAGGGACTTCTGAAACTTCTCCCACAGGCTCTTCCACTTCTCCTGCGGATTTGAATGCTTCCAGATCAACATCCTCATCAAGCTTGACCGTCAAATATTTCATGATGTTTTCGGATATCTTGAACTGGCGTTCGATTTCGCTTATCAGCGTTGGCCCGCTGACGAAATCAAAAAGAATGTAGCGTCCCTTGTCTCTCTTGCGAACAAGGTATGCCAGCTTCTTGATTCCCCAGTCCTCAATCTTGATAACTTCTCCGTCATGGCTCTTTATAAGATCCCCGAATTTCTCGGAGAGAGCCTTAACCTCATCATCAGCCACATCCGGCTCTATGATGATTACCGCCTCGTAGCGTCTCATAAATTCTCCTTTCGGCTATCAAGCCCTTCAGGGCAAGGAGTGGTAATACAAACGTTCACTATATTACATCGACATCCATTATTCAATAGAATAGTCAGTCGGTCAGGCAAGAAAATTTGGGGAACATTTTCAGCGTTTGGATATTTCTCTGCAATCAGCGCATTTCCAGACGTTTTCCCTTATGAAAAAGAACAGAATACCAACGCCGATAAAGATAGAGCCGATGTAGTATATTGCAGGGAGTGAGAATTTTATGATCCATGGCGCCTGATAAAAGTGTGTAGCCCATCCATAAAACGTCATTAAAAAAAATCCCGTTAACATTAGAGCCAGGCCGTAAGACAAGGACAAGACCCGTCTGGTCCTTTTTTTCATTATTCCGCCGCAAACGTGACACAACTTTGCGGAGCCTTTTGCTAACTGAGTCTGAAGTTTGCCGAAATCGTCATCATTTTTCACTGGTCGCCCATATCCTAAAGTATTGTTGGAATGGTCCGGAGCTGCGAAGGTGTAATCTGGATCATTGTCATAGACGCGATTGGCGCATGAATTTCTTCTGTCACCGGATTCACCCATATTCACAGAACCCGCTCTCATCGTCATGTCCTTGTTAACTCATATGTATATGCAAGTGTCCAGCTTGCGGCGCCAACTGAGTGTCCTGAATTGCCGCTCGGAGGCCAGAGCTTATTTTTATTAATCCATGGAGATGAATGATTCAAGCCATTCCTCGACTAAAACGGCAGATAATAGCGTTTTTTGAAAAAAAAGCAAACCTGGAGAAAATCCGGAGGGGAAGGCGAGAAATCAGGGGACCCTGGAGTCCCCTGATTTGAGGGCTTTTACGCCGCGAACAGTCTTGCGTATGGATTTCCGAAAAGAAGTATAAGGGCTACGACGAGCGCGTAAATGGTCAATGATTCGATCATGGCCAGACCGATGATCATAGTGGTCATAATACGTCCACCGGCTTCGGGGTTGCGTGAGGTGCCTTCGCAGGCGCCACCGATGGCGGTTCCCATACCGATACCACTTCCAATTGCCCCGAGTCCGATTGCAAGACCGGCTGCCAACATTGTGTAGGAAACGATGCTTGCGGCGCCAGGGCCGACATCAGCCGCTAAAGCTATACCGGCCGTCAGGCTCAGTGCGATTGTCATCAATCCGGCTACTACTACTCTCTTCATTTATAAAACCTCCTTGATTCTGATATCAGTGAGCTTCTTCCAACGAACCGACAATGTACATCATGGTCAGCATGATAAACACCAATGTCTGTATGAAAGAAGTGAACACTTGCAGGAACATCATAGGCAACGGCACCAGATAAGGCACCAGCATTGTAAGGATGATAATGGCCAAATCTTCTCCCATTATGTTTCCAAAAAGTCGGAAGCTCAGAGAGAGGATACGGCTGAAATGTCCGATCAGCTCGATCGGGAGCATCAGCCAAATAAGCCATGGAACCGGTCCGATAAAATGTTTGTAATAATGGCTTCCGTGGGATTTGACGCCGACAACATGGGTAGTGGTAAAGGCAACTAACGCCAGGGCCAGTGTGGTGTTAAGGTTGTTGGTCGATGACTGGAAGTAAGGAAGAATACCGATAAGGTTGCATGAGAGAATGAACAGCGCCAATGACGCAATGAGCGGAAAATAGTGTTTACCGTGCTCCCCCATTGTCTGGGAGACAATGTCATCAAGGGTTGAAACCACTACCTCCCAGAAGTTCTGGGAACCTCTAGGAACTGTTTCAAGCTTTCCCTTGACCCAGATCGAAGCGCAAACCAGCAGCAACATCACAAGCCATGTGTTGAGGACATTGTTGACGTCGGCATGTGATATTCCATACTTATCGAAAAAATCATGCATGGTATGCAGCAACGGATTGGCTATTATGTCAGTTAGAACCGGCGGATGCATGTCTGCTGCCATTTATTGAACCTCCTGAGGCCTTCTATTCGATATGTATATCAACACCAACATTAACATCAATCCGGCTGGAATAACCGATAACCCGGTGACTAAACCCACTGGATCAATGTTTCCAAACTTTATGAGCGCAAACAGGCTGAGTCCCACTGCAATCAAGCGAAAATAAAAGCCTCCCATCAGTGACACCATCACTGCGTTCCTGTTAGTGAAGGATGCCTGATTCACCCTGCGCGCAGATAACCAGGAATTCAACAACACCAAAAGAGCGCCAATCACATAGGCGAGAGTAAAACGAAGGGGGGCAAAGACTACGCTAGCGAGGAGCCCGACCATAAAAACTACTGAGGACAATCCAAACCATATTTTAGGGATTTTTTGGAAATCCATCGGCTTTCTTGACCTGATCCTGCCGAAGTTGCTTGCGGACTTCAATCATAACGTTACGGGCCGCAGCAGCGATACCGAACAGGAAAAATATGATGCTGAGATATGGAAATGTGTTGAGTTTACCGTCCAGCCAGTATCCTATGCCAGCCCCAATGAAAATGGCGAATACAATGGAAGCGCCAAGTTGAAGCCCATCGCCTACAAGCTTTCCGGTTTCACTTATAATTTTCACTAATCATACTTGGTTATCAGATAAAAACGTACTGTGTCAAGAATGATCTCACCCTCTGCGATACTGAATGAATGTGGCTATTTGTGTTACTCTCAGAAGGAAAGCTTGACTGCTCCTTTTTACACCAAATTCTTTCTGTCTGCTATTTTTTTCTGGATGAAACACCAAAAAACTTTTAATCGTGGGCTACCTTCAGTTCCGTCACTGGATTTACCAAGAAATGTGTGTTGAAAAATCAACTCTTTGGGCTTATTACACATCAGGTTCAGGGGGCGGCGCACAACCTGAAACGAACGTATGCAAGGCTCCATGATGGAATTGCCGTTTAAAACTACTTCGATTGACCGTAAAACGTAAGGATGCTAGTTTAAGTCGATTAAAGTTATTAATTGGTCGGATCACAACATCTACCTGATGGTCGCGGTTCAAAATGCTCAACGGCCGCTCGCCGAGGGGGAGGGCCCCAATACTTTTCAGAGGCTGTGAAGGATAATGAGTCTTGCTGAACAGTACAAATTGGGTTTTACCGGGAAAATAGTAGAGGCTTTTCTGGTTTCGAAACTTCCGGTGATTTTCATTCTTGCTTCTATATTGGCCGGCATTGCGGCCGTCACGATTTCCCCGAGAGAGGAAGAGCCTCAGATAGTTGTCCCGATGATTGACATCATGATCAACTTTCCCGGCGCTTCAGCCAAAGAAGTTGAAAATCTCGTCACAATCAACCTCGAGCGCAAAATCTGGGAAATAGACGGGGTGGAACACGTTTATTCCATTTCACGTTCTGGATCCGCCGTGGTCACTGCGCGTTTCCATGTAGGAGAGGACCGCGAAGACAGCATACTGAAAATCCACAACAAGATAATGTCATATATTCCGGATGTTCCCCCCGGAGTCACAGGCTGGGTGATCAGGCCGGTCGAGATTGACGATGTTCCGATGGTGACCTTCTCATTGTACAGCCAGGTTTACTCTGATTTTGAATTGAGACGGGTCGCCGACGAAATACTGCACCGTTTTCAGAGCATTTCTGACACTGGCAGAACGTATGTGGTTGGCGGTAGATCAAGGCAGGTCAGGGTTCTCCTTCAGCCGGAAAAAATGGCCGCAAGAAATGTATCAGTCCTGGAGGTTGTCAGATCATTTAAGGGTGGAAATGTAAACGTTCGCGCCGGGCAAATGGACATTCGCAACGAGGAAGTAATTGTTGACGCAGGCCCATTTCTCAGGTCTGCGTCCGATGTAAATGATCTGATCATAGGGGTCCATTCGGGGAGACCCGTTTTCCTGCGCGACATAGCTGAGGTCAACGATGGTCCTGCAGAGGTCAGTTCTTATACCCGTCTGACTTTTGGGCCAGGGGCATTGGTCGATCAGCATACCAACAAGGTGGAACTGGCTCAACCGGGTAAGACATATCAGCAGGTTACAATAGCGATTGCCAAGAGAAAAGGGACAAACGCCGTAAAGGTTGCGCAGAACATTGAGAAAAAAATCGATGAACTTAAGGCCGAATTGATCCCGTCAGATGTTCACACACTACTCACTCGGAATTATGGAAGAACGGCGGATGAAAAAGTCGATGAGTTGGTAAAGCATCTGGGCATAGCGGTATTGAGCGTCATAATCCTGCTCACCATCGTTTTGGGGACCCGCGAGGCATTGATAGTGGCTCTGGCTGTTCCAATGACCCTTGCAGTCACATTGCTGGCCAACCTTCTTTTTGGTTACACAATCAACCGGGTCACGCTCTTCGCCCTTATTTTGTCGCTGGGCCTTCTGGTGGACGAAGGCAAGTTGAACTGGGACGATCCGATCTCGAAATATCTTCCGACGCTCGAACTGTACGACATCTATGCGACCAAGACCGTGACGGTGCGCGACCTGCTCTG
>CAZGVM010000111.1:5131-11080 GCA_964528855.1 uncultured Desulfomonile sp.
TACTTGCCACGTTTGCGGTAATAGCGTCATTTATACCATTGTTCTTTATTACCGGAATGATGGGGCCTTACATGAAGCCAATGGCGCTAAATGTTCCAATCGCCATGATAATGTCCCTGGCCATTGCTTTTACCGTGACCCCATGGGCCACCTATCATGCGCTCAGGAGTGAATATCACGCCGAGTCGAAACCCTATGATTTAATGAGCGGACCCGTTTACAGATATTACAGCAGACTTATAAGTCCATTTCTGGACAGTCGCAGGAAAAGCAGGCTGTTTCTCGGAGGGACTGCTCTGGCATTCTGTTTGTCACTGGTTTTTCTGGCCGTTGGAATAGTGCCGGTGAAAATGCTGCCTTTCGACAACAGGAACGAGTTCCTCGTTCAGATTGATATGCCGGAAGGAACAACACTTGAAACTACCGACAAGGTTGTTGAAGACGTGGAGCGGTATCTGTCACGAGTTAACGAGGTCCGGGATATCGAATCTTTTGTCGGGCTTCCGTCTCCGATAGATTTCAACGGCATGGTTCGCCAGTATTACCTCAGGGAAGGATCGGCTCTGGCGGACATAAGGGTAAATTTGCTGGACAAACACGATCGGGAGTACCAGAGTCACCCGCTGGTTTTGAGACTGCGACCCGACATCGAAGAAATAGCCAAGCGGTGGTCAGCGGTTATAAAACTGGTCGAAGTTCCCCCGGGTCCGCCGGTTTTATCGACTATAGTGGCGGAAGTTTACGGGCCTTTTTCAGCGTCTTATGAGTCTTTGATTCAACAGGCGAAAGAGGTTCGAAAAATTATGGAAAATACTCCAAACGTGGTTGACATTGATGACTCAGTAACTGCGCCCCAAAGACAACTGAACTTTGTGATCGACAGGACCAAGGCGGGGATTCATGGTATTGCCGAGGAAGAAATTGCTCAATCGGCCAGGATATTTCTGGGTGGAGAGTCTCCCTCCATTGTTCATAGCGACACAGAGAGGTCGCCGCTTGAAATAAATGTCAGGTTGCCTAGATCTCTGCGGTCCAGAATGGAGGACATGGCGCCTCTGAGAATCAAGGGCGCCGACGGTTTGATGGTTCCTTTCCATGAGCTTGGTTCAATTCAGGAGACAACCGTAGACTATTCCATTTTCAGAAAAAATTTGGACAGAGTCGTCTTGGTAACTGCAGAGACGGCAGGTGGCAGTCCTGTAAATTCGATCATGGACTTGAAAGCGGCTTTAGAGACGAACGGGATGAAGCCGGGTTACAGGGTTGACTGGGCGGGTGAAGGAGAGTGGAAGATCACGCTGGAAGTGTTCAGAGACCTTGGCCTTGCTTTTGCCGGAGCGCTGATTCTCATTTACGTCCTGCTTGTGCATCAGACACAGTCTTTTTTATTACCCCTGGTCATAATGGTTGCCATACCCCTGACCCTGATAGGCATTTTGCCCGGTTTTGCCTTGCTAAACTCACTTTTGGCCCATCAAATAGGACCCTACAGGGACTGCATTTATTTTACCGCCACCAGCATGATAGGAATGATTGCTCTGGCGGGAATAGTGGTGCGCAACTCAATCATACTGATTGATTTTGTGCAGGTCCGAGTTCAGGCGGGTGAGAACCTGAGGCAGGCAATAATTGAATCCGGGGCTGTGAGACTGACTCCCATTCTGTTGACGGCAGGAGCGGCAATTTTTGGCTCGTGGGTTATCACTCTGGACCCAGTGTTCTCCGGGCTTGCCTGGTCTTTCATTTTCGGAATTTTTGCCTCATCTCTTTTTACCCTTATTGTAGTGCCGATCATCTATTACATGATCTACAACAAGAGATGAGGCTTTCGCACATCTTTCTCCGATTGACTATGGCTGAGCAATGATTAACTATAAGTAACTCATGTCGTTCTGTTGTTGGGGATACCCCAACACTTTATCCCGGTCGAACTTGCTTAAATGCTTTGAAAATAAATTCAGGAGGTCCACTACCATGATCAATGAAAAAATTCAGGATGCTTTCAACGAACAGATAAACGCTGAAATTTATTCGTCCTACCTCTACCTTTCAATGGCTGCTTACTTCGATACAATAAATCTGAAGGGGTTTGCCTCCTGGATGAGGGTTCAGGCGCAGGAGGAACTGGTGCACAGCATGAAATTCTTCGATTTCATCAACGAGCGCGGAGGATCCGTGTTCCTCAAACCGATAGCCGGACCTCCTACCAGATGGGAATCACCGCTTGCCGCTTTTCAGGAGGCTTTCAGGCACGAACAGAAAGTGACCGGTCTTATAAACAACCTTGTTGACCTGAGTCATCAGGAGCGTGATCACGCTTCAAACGTGTTCCTTCAATGGTTTGTAACTGAGCAGGTCGAGGAGGAATCGTCGGCCGATGGTGTTGTTCAGCAACTGAAACTGGCTGGAGAGCAGGGCGGTGGACTTTTCATGATTGACAAGGATCTGGCAACCAGAACATTTGCTTATCCGCCTGCTACCGCCGCTTAGACACCGGAGAACCAATTTTTGACAAAATGCCAGTTGAAATAGGTCTTGCCCAAAGTGTAAACTATATGGCACAGGCCGAATTATTTGAGGAGGACTTGATGACGCATCACAATGAGGCAATTATGGGGATGTTGGCTGCAGCTCTTGAAAAAGAGGAGAGAGGAAGGGACTTTTACAAGAAGGCCTCGGAATCCTGTGTGGACAGACTTGGTAAAGATATGTTCAAGACTCTGATGATCGATGAGGGCGCCCACATTTCCCGTATAAAAGAAATTTTCAATGAACTTCAGGGTGGGAAAGCCTGGTCTGATCAATGGAAGAAATTCAAGGTTGAAAATGAGGACCTGCAGGCCCTGTTCAAAGAGAGGATGAAAAAGCTCGGTCCTCGCGTCAAGGGGGAAACGGGAGATATCGAAGCGCTTTCAATAGGAATCGAGATGGAACAGGGCGCTGTAAAATTTTATGAAAATTCTCTGGCAAAAGCCACTGACTCAATGGAGAAGGAATTCTGTGAGTTGATGCTTATCGAGGAGAGAAAACATTTCTCGGCATTGCAGGATTTAAAATTGTACCTGCAAGACCCCGAATCCTGGTACTCTGAACTGGAACGCCACGGATATGACGGGTAGTGGATTTAAAATCCGCTAAACTTTTGCCAGCCTACAAAATGCGAGGGCTCCATAATTACAGTTGGAGCCCCCATCTTTCAATGAGTCGGTAATTCAGAGTGAAACATGACAAGCTCAGATGGAATGCCCGATACAGTGAAAATACCGAGGCATATCCCTCGCCTGATAATTTCCTGACCGAACAGACAGAACTGTTTCATGGGGGGCGGGCGCTCGATCTTGCCTGCGGCTTGGGAGCCAATTCGATATATCTGGCCCGGAACGGCTACTGGGTGGACTCAATAGATATAAGCGAGTCGGCGATAAGACGTCTTCAGGACAGAACTCGTAGCCTGGGTCTGAATTTGGGCCTTGTCGTAGCCGATACGGATCATTTCCCCCTGCCTGCCAATATTTACGACCTTATAGTAGTTTTTTACTTTTTCTCCGACCTTGTCATTCCCAGAATTACCAACGCCCTAAAACAGGGGGGACTGATTGTTTACTGCACCTTCAATTTTTTGCACAACAGTGTGAAGCCCGATTTCAACCAGCAGTATCTTGTGCCTCGAGGAGGCTTGGCGCCTTTTTTCCCGGACATGCAAGTAATCGTCGATGAGCCCGAGGCCGGTGAGGCTTCAAATCTTAGCCGGCTCATTGCCCGAAAATGTTCCTAGCCTTATAATTGTTGTAAGCATTTTTTATCGGGAAACATAACATGATCAATCCATGGGACGGTATACGCATTGCCGGTGGGGCGTTGACATCCAACATCCTCAGGTCTCTTTTGACCATGTTGGGTATAGTCATAGGCGTTGGCGCCGTTATTGTCATGGTAGCTGCGGGCGCTGGGGCTAGAGAGATGATCGGGGCTCAGATTCAATCCATTGGCAGTAATCTCATCATAGTCGTTCCAGGGGCTTCCACCCAGACGGGCGCCCGTCTGGGATCAGGTTCGGTTCATACCCTTAAAACTTCTGACGCTGACGCAATGATGAAAGAAGCCTCGGCGGTCAAATTGGCCGCTCCAACCTGGGGCGAAGTGGCTCAAGTCGTTTATGGAGGTCGTAACTGGAGGACCAGGATAACCGGAACCACCAAAGATCATTTTCCGATAAGAGAGTGGGGGCTACGTTTTGGTAGAATGTTTTCAGCGGAGGAAGAACGCTACGCCGGAAAGGTGGCGCTGATTGGGACCACGGTTGTGGAGAATCTCTTCGGGGATGAATACCCGGTTGGAAAATTCGTCAGGGTTAAGAATACGCCTTTTGAAGTTATCGGAGTTCTCGAAAAAAAAGGTCAGTCCCCCAGAGGTGAGGATCAGGATGACGCAATCTTTGTGCCGATAAGAACAGCGCAATATCGGCTTTTTGGATCACCTTTTCCCGATGAGGTTAAGGCCATAATGGTTCAGGCCAAAGACGTAGGTCTCATTGCGGAGGCTGAAAAACAGATTGATGAGCTGCTTACCAAGAGACACAAGATAGGCAGAAACCAGGAAAAGGATTTTTCGATCCGGAATCTCACTGAGATTCTAAATACCGCCAAAAAAAGTCTGGATATCATGACCACCCTTCTGGGCGCGATAGCTGCAATATCGCTGCTGGTCGGAGGAATCGGAATCATGAACATCATGCTGGTTTCTGTCACGGAGCGAACAAGGGAAATCGGCATACGAATGGCGGTTGGCGCCAAATCGGCGGATATACTGTCTCAGTTCCTCATTGAAGCTGTGACTCTCTCCATGCTGGGTGGGCTGATAGGAGCAGTATTCGGGATAGTCGGGGCCTATTTTTTTGCAAAGTTCAGCGGCTGGCCCGCGATAATAAATCCCGTGGCTATCGCTCTGGCTCTCGGTTTTTCAGCGGCAGTAGGAATTTTTTTCGGATTTTACCCTGCTTTCAAGGCTTCCAGGTTACACCCGATCGAGGCTTTGAGGTATGAGTGAGAAAGTCCGTTTTTTATAACGGGTCCGGGTTGTATGTTTTTTAGGTGAAGAGAAAAGAATCCCATCTGACATTCATTTCAGATGGGATTCTGGTTGTGATCAAGTGATTGGATTATTTACCGGCAGCATATTCGTAATACTTTTTGGGGTCATCCTTGACCACAAAAATTACCCGAACTTCTTCTGGATTTAATGCCTTGGCGTTGGGGAAATCCCTCTTTAGCTCTTCAACCCTGTTTTTGGTGAGGTTGAGGATTTTTTCACGTTCTCCAAAAACCATCGCCCCGGTAGGACATGATTTTACGCAAGCGGGAATCTGGTTATTGGTCATTCGGTTAAAACACATGGTGCATTTAAACATGACCTTTGTTTTTGGATCTTGACGAGGGATATTGTAAGGACAACCCTCCAATGTCGCCTTAAAATTGAGGTCTTTAGTCTTTGGCGTGAAGATTACCGCCCCTGTCGCTTCGTCCTGAACGATCTCTCCCTTTTCGGACTCTGCCATGCATCCTGGTGAGAGGCAATGCCGGCATTGATCAGAGAAGAAATTCCAGTAGACTTTGCCGGACGGATCCACGCCATCGGTAAAGCGAACCAACTTCCATGTGTCAGCGCTCAGATCCTGCGGATTCTGATAGCTTCCCCACTGCTTCGTTTCAGTGGCAGGCAACGCGTTCCATTGTTTGCACGCAATCTGACATCCTCTGCAAGCGGTGCACCTGGAGGTGTCAATCAATATTGAGAATCCTTGTGACATTTTTTACACCTCCATCAGGCTTTTTTCACATTGACCATAAAGCCCTTATATTCAGGACACATGGTGTTACCATCTCCGACACCTGGTGTCAGGATGTTGGTGGTAGCGTCCTTGCCGGTCTTGGGGAACAACCAACCAAAAGC
>CAZGVM010000112.1:0-666 GCA_964528855.1 uncultured Desulfomonile sp.
AACATGTCGGAAGTGTCCAGTGAGCCAAGCCGTCTCATGAAATTGAAGATTTCCGGAACAGGCCATGAGTTCAACTGGATTCTCACACTTGTGTCAGGCGGCAGAATTCTTGGAATGTTGCCGGTGAATCCTCCACCCGTAATGTGGGCCAGTCCCTTGATTCTGACGCTTTTCATAAGGGCCAGAACGGGTTTGACATAGATTCGTGTGGGTGTTAGCAGTTCCTGTCCCAATGGCTTTTCAAATCCTTCAGGAACGGTGTCGATGGAATATTTGGCTTTGTCAAAAACCAGTTTTCTCACGAGGCTGTAGCCGTTGCTGTGAAGACCCGATGAAGCCATTCCTATGACGATGTCGCCAACATTTATCCTAGCGCCATCGATGGCTTTGGGCTTGTCAACCATTCCGACGCAGAAGCCGGCCAGGTCATATTCCCCAGGGGCGTAGAAATCCGGCATCTCTGCAGTTTCACCTCCTATCAGGGAACAGCCCGCCTGATCGCAACCGGAGGCTATGCCGCTTACAACAGCCTCAAAAATGCTGGGTTCAAGTTTTCCAGTGGCGAAGTAATCCAGAAAGAACAGCGGTTCAGCTCCGACCACCACGAGGTCATTTAGCTTCATGGCCACCCGGTCGCTTCATCCAGTGTCACGAACGCCGGACATG
>CAZGVM010000112.1:676-11041 GCA_964528855.1 uncultured Desulfomonile sp.
CTGGCCGATGGTGTCGTGCTTGTGCATCTGGAACGCCAGTTTCAACTTGGTTCCTACTCCATCGGTGGCCGAGACCAGAACCGGATCGGAATAATCCTTCCAGTTCGGCCTGAACTGGGCAGCGAAGCCCCCAATTCCACCTATGACTTCGGGGCGAAAGGTCGCCTTGATCCTGTCTGACAATGAGCTGATAGTCTTATCGGCCAGGTCAATATCTACGCCGGCGTCTTTGTACGTAATCTTATTTGACATTATTTAATACTTTCCCCAAAAAACGATTCCGGAGTTCTTCGAGATTTCAGTAGCAATCTTATTCACTTTTGCCAGTAGACAATCCATATCGACAGTTTGGATTTGTTTGTCACGAACCACACATTTTCCGTGAACGAAAACATCCCTGACATCCGAGCCTTTTGCAGAATATACAGTCTGCGAATTTGGATGATAGTTTGGATGAAGATGCGCAGAGTTGAGATCGAGTGTTATTACGTCCGCATATTTTCCAATCTCGATTGACCCGACAAGTTTTTCCATTCCGAGAACTCTGGCGCCGCCTTGTGTCGCCATGAAGAGAGCCTCTTCAGCCCCAAGCGCCTCTGAGCCGGTTCCGAAAACCTTTGATACGAATGCGGCGGTTCTCATTTCTTCCAACATGTCCAGGTTGTTGTTGCTTGCCGGGCCATCGGTGCCCAAACCAACATTTACACCGCGGGCCAAAAACTTTTTAACACGAGCCAGTCCCGATGACAATTTCATGTTGCTGCGAGGGCAATGAACGACGCTCGATCGGCGCTGTTCCAGCAGGTCGGACTCTCTGTCATCGACGTGGACGGCATGGACGGCCACAAAATTGGGGTCCAGAACGTCCCATTCACACAGACGCTCAATAGGAGTAAGTCCTGTGTCCTGTTTTGATTTAAGAACCTCATCGTGAGTTTCCGAAACGTGCGAGAACAGTTTCAGGTTATTCTTTAGGGCTATAGCCTGCGATTTGAGGTAGGTGTCTTTGCCGCAAAGATATGGTGAATGGCAGAAGATGGCCGGACTGGTAAGATGGCTATGCGGGAAGTTTTCAAGGAAAATGTTAATCCGGTCCATACTGGAGTTTGGCTTTGGGCAATCCGGGGTAGGGAAGTCCAGCACACCCTGGCACACGACCGCCCTTATTCCTGCTTCCATAGAAGCTACTGCGCTTTTTTCCATGAAAAAATAAGCGTCGCAGACGGTGGTAGTTCCAGACAAAAGCATCTCCACCATGGACAGCAGTGCGCCGGTATAGACGAAATCCGGGGACACGAACTTTGCTTCGGTGGGGAAGATATATTCGGAAAGCCATTTATCCAGGGGCAGGTCATCAGACAGACCGCGCAGCAGACTCATAGGTGTGTGATTGTGGCAGTTTACCAGCCCAGGCATGATCAGGCAGCCCGAGCAGTCTATAATCTGGTCAGACTCGCCCTGAGAAACAGTATCTGAATTCACTTCACATATCAGATGATCTTCGAACACGGTAAGGCGGTTGAGTTCAATTCCGGATTGACCGGGATGTCTCAGGATAAGACCATTCTTTAAGATCGTTCTTTTCTTTGCCACTCCAGACTCGGCCCCTGATTTTGAAAAGGTGTCAATCAAGGTTGGCGATAACCCCCGTAATTACTGTCGATATCTTGCTTTCGGCTATTTTGGCGTTCATTAGCACCTGTTCCAACGAGATGATCTCCATGCGGTCAGGTATATTGACATTTGTGATGGCCGCCAGGGCCATTATCCGAAACCCCACCTGGACACCGGTTATAGCTTCAGGCACTGTGCTCATTCCCACGCAGTCTGCTCCCAACAATCGTAGCATGCGTGTCTCTGACCTTGTTTCAAGACTCGGACCCGAAACACCGACATATACCCCACGGGCTAACCTGATCCCCCGATCCCTCGCCGCTGACTCCGCCAGTTCAATCAGTCTTGAGCAATACGGCCGGCTCATGTCGGGGAATCTGTCCCCAAAACGGTCGTCTGTCAGTCCCCTCAAAGGGTTTTGACCCAATAGGTTTATGTGATCTTCAATAATCATGATTTCGCCTGGATTGTAGAGGGGGTCGAGACCTCCGGCGGCGCTGTTTATAATGAGGATCCAGGCGCCAAGTAACTTCATGACTCTTATCGGAAAAGTCACTTGCTCAAGAGCGTATCCTTCGTAATAGTGGAGTCTTCCCTGCATGATCACAACCGACTGACCCGAAAGCGACCCAAAAACAAGTCTGCCCTTATGACTGCTTACCGTGGTGGTCGGAAAATGAGGAATCTCACCATAAGGTATCACGGTTTCAGGATTGATGGTATCGGCCACTGCCCCTAGCCCGGTGCCAAGCACCAGTGCAACGCGCGGGAGCGTTTTTATTCTGGGCCGAAGGAATTCCGCCGCTTCAACAACATTTTCATATTTCAAAGGCATGGCGCTCCCCGAACGCTTTTGTTCATTCTGATGCTCCATCTGTCAAAAGTCTTGTGTAACTATTTCAATTTGTTTACGGCTGTATTATTGTTAAAAAAAGCCCCGATGGCAATATCATCGAGGCGTTTTGAAACGGTTGTTATAAAAGGAGGAAGTTATGGATGTGTCAAGTTTCCTCGTCCTTGTATTTTTCTTCTGGGTGATCTGGAAAGTCTATTCCCTGATACTTGATCCCAAGTCAGATTCTGACGAACCGCGTCGTGGCGGCTTCCGTTGAAGCTGAAACAGGAGTGTTCGTGTAACACGCCCATTTCAGTATAGTTTTAGCGGATCGTTCACGCCAGGCAGTTTATTGCGACTGAACTGACTTTCGTTTATCTCTTGAGTTCCTTTACTTTTTCATCGAGGACGGGGACCAGTTCATTAATGTCTGCAACAACCCCGTATTGGGCCACTCTGAAAATAGGCGCCCTCGGGTCTTTGTTAACAGCTATCATCAATGGCGAACCCTTTATTCCGCCTACGTGCTGGAAAGCGCCGCTGATGCCTAGCGCTATGTAAACCTTCGGTTTGACTTCCACGCCGGATGTCCCTACCTGGTGGTATTTGGGTAGAAGGTTTTTATCGACTATCGGTCTGGAACACGCGAGGACTCCGCCTATTGTGTCAGCCAGCGCTTGATAAACATCCATATCCGGTTCATCGCCGATTCCTCGACCAACTGACACAATGATGTCCGCCGTCGAGATGTCCACATCGCCTTTCTCAGCCTCTTAATAGGAAACGAAAGCCTTGCGCAATTTCTGGGACGCCAGAGGTGAATCCTTCTTCTCTACTGCTCCACCGATCTGAGCGCCGGCTGCGAAGGGGAAGCTGCCGCTTCTCAGGGTAAGGACTATTTTTAACGCGTCCTTGAACGAAACCAGAGCGTTGACCTTGTAGCTGTATATCTGTCTCAATGCGCACAATTTGCGGTCATTGACTTCAAGTCCGAAGCAGTCGGTGGCCAAGGCTGCGTCAAGCTCTATAGACAGGCCCGGCGCCAAATCTATCACTGAGTTGGATGCGCCCATGAGCAGAAGATAGTCTGACTGTTCCTGCAAAATGGCCTTGAGACATTTCATGTAAGCGTCAGAGTTGAAGACCTGAAGGGCTGGGTCATCAACCACGACAACGGTTGGGAATTCCTGAACTAGTTTTTCTACCATGGCTGAAGTGTCACTTCCCAGCAACAGGCAGGAAATATCAGCTCCAAGACCTGATGACACAGTTCGGGCCGCCGCCAAAGCCTCCCAAGTGGTGTCCCTGAGAGTTCCATTCCGATGCTCGGCTAAAACAAATATATTCTTCATCGTTATAGAACCCCCTTTTCCTTCAGTATCTCAGCCAACCGGGCGGCCGCTTCCTCTGTTGAGCCTTTAATGATCTCGGCGCCTTCACCTTCCGGCGGCAGAAAAACTTTTTCAATAACAATTCTGGACCCGGAGGCTCCGACCTGACCCTCCTCCAGTCCCAGTTCATCAAGGTCCACTGTGGGGATGTCTATGGAAGCTACCTTTCTGACTGCACGAATAGAGACGAAACGCGGCTCATTCAAACCAGTGGCGACTGAGATCACCGCAGGTAATTCCATTTCTACGTTTTCGTATAGACCGCCTTCAAGTTCTCTCCTGAATTTTGCCTTACCATCGACAATCTCAATGTGGGAAACAAGGTTGGCTGAAGGAATTCCAAGCATTGCGGCCAGCATACCTCCAACCTGGCCCCCTCCGTCATCCTCCGCAAGAGTGCCCGTCAGTATAAGGTCAAATGGTCTTTTCCCGGCGAACTGCGCTAGAGCCTTGGCTATAACATATCCATCGGAGCCTTCGAATGCGTCATTCCATATCTGGAAAGCTTCGTCAGCGCCTCTGGCAAGACATTCTCGAAGCATTTCTTCCGCATCCTCAGGGGCCACGCTGACTACCGTGACATCTCCCTCATATTTCTCCTTCAGTTGGACTGCCTCTTCGATTGCAAAGCGATCCCAGTCATTGAGATCATAGTCGAGGTCGTCCTTTTTGATGTCCTTCCCACTCGAGGCTATTGACAGTTCGGCCTCGGACGTGTCGGGTATCCACTTCATGCATGAGATAATCTTCATGAATCCTCCGGTTGGTTTATTCAGAAGTCGGTCCTGGAACTTCCGGTCATTGAAGTTGGTCAGGACATAGAGCGATCTACCAGTTCGACGAGGTCCAACACCTCAATTTTACCTTCATTGCCCGTGGTTTTAATGGCGTCCTCGATGTTGATCAGGCAGAATGGACATGCAGTAACTATTACCTGCGAGCCGATGTCCGCTGCCATTCGAACCCGCTTTTCGCCCATCCTTTCCCTTTCCTGTTCGTTTTCGTACCACAACATTATCCCGCCGCCGCTACAGCAGAAACTTCTGGTATGAGAGCGTTGCATATCACGAAAATGTATACTGGGAATACTTTTTATAACAAAACGTGGGTCCTCATAAATGTTGTTGTGGCGTCCCAGATAACAGGGATCATGATAGGTAACTCGGCGTCCCTGTATGTAATCACCCGACAACTTGATCTTATTATTCCTGATGAGTTTCGATATGAGCTGACTGGAATGCGAAATAGGGAATTTTTTTGGATAATCGTTCTTGATCACATTAAAGGCATGGGGATCGTAGGTGACAATCTGTCGGAAATTGCGCGATTCGAAAGCCTCGATGTTTTTCTCGGAAACCTGCTCGAACAATCCTTCCTCACCGATCCTGCGAACCTCATTGCCCGAATCGTTTTCATCCTGACCGAGGATTCCATAATCGCACGACGCTTTGCTCAGTATCCTTGCAAAACTTTTTGAAATCTCCTGAATCCTTGGATCGAAAGATCCGCAGCTATCCACAAAAAACAGCAGATCGGCCGAGTCTCCCTTCTTCAGTTCCCGTACTTCAGCTCCTTCAATGTCCTTGCTCCATGCTGAACGTTTGCCTTTCACTGCGCCATAAGCATTGCCCTTCTTTTTGATTTGCTGAAGGGGTTTTTGCAGGGATTGGGGTAGAGCGCCCTGTTCAATCAGGTAACGTCTCATATCCACTATTTTGTCTATGTATTCGATGAAGATGGGACATTCCTGTTCGCAGGCCCCGCATGTTGTGCAAGCCCATATCTCATCCTCGGTTATTATATCGCCGACCAGTTTCTTGTCTCCAAAGTTTCCGGGACTTCCAAAGATTGGATATTTTTCGTATGCGTAATCTCTGGCCTTGATGCTGATCATCTTGGGAGACAACGAGCGCCCCACTGCGTTTGCGGGACAGTTGTCCGTGCATCGGCCACAGTCAGCGCAGGAATAGAAATCCAGGACATGTTTCCACGTGAATCCCGTCAGATCATTCACGCCGCATTGCTCCAGCTCCATCCAGTCCTTGACCCCGTATTTGACCGGTTTTATGGTCCCATGACGCAGGTTGGCGAAATACACGTTGGGAATGGCCGTAATAACGTGAAAATGTTTTGAGATGGGCAGATAGTTCAACAGTCCGAAGAATACCAGGATGTGAGCCCAGTATCCCATTATGTGCAACTGGTTGAGGGTGTCGGGACCGGCAGATTTCATGAAGGCCGCTGCGATGGCTGAAGCCGGTAAAAAATAGGCCGGTAGCCTGGTTTCCTCCGCCAGGAATGCGCTGCCGTCAAAAATCATGTCGGTGAGCATAAGGGCGCTGACCAAACCTAGAATAATATATGCCTCGCCTTCATGCCCTGCAGTTCCCGGATGAGCGTAGCGGGCAGGTTGCCAGATGGCCCGGCGCGCAATCGCTACAAGACATACGCCGAGCACCACTAATACCGTGTAGTCCTTGATCACATCGTAGCCAAAAGCAATCGGCCCTGTCATCAGCGGAAGATGGAAGTCCGCTGAAAAGCCCCTGCCTATCAGGGTCAATGACCTTAACGACAGGATCATGAAGCCCGCAAAAAGGAGCATGTGCAAAATGCCGGCCCCTAGGTAACGTGGCTGCCGTAATTGCCCGAATCCATACAGGATCATCATTTTTACACGCTGAGAGACATCCGAGAATCGAGGATCCGGCGCGCATTTTCTCAGCAAGTCCAAGCGCTTCCACATTATGTAGGCAAAAAAGGCCAGCGAGGCCAAAAGAATGATTAACGCTACTGTCGGCGATGGAACTCCCATGATCTGAACATTTGCCGGTTCAAGAATTGTCATGACACTAATCCTCTATACCCAACCCCAGAAAATAGAATACGTGCATAAGACGCACAAATCCCGGCGGACAACCGGATATTCTTTTCTCCCCGAAAAATGATCCGATTGCCCTGCTGGAAATACGCCGAAATGTTCTGAACACAAGTAATACATTTCTAGCTTATGATAATGGCCAGAATGCGGGCCGGTTTGTCTCCATAGGCTCTAACTAGATGCACGCTCGTTGAATCGTAATAAATTGCGTCTCCGGGCTTCAATACGGCCCTGTGTTCATCCACAAAGGCTTCCATCTCTCCATCCAGAATGTAGATGAACTCCTGGCCGTCATGACTGGACTTTTCGTCATCGTCTGTTGGGTGAAGCGTGACAATGAAGGGCTCTATGAGACGATCTTTTTTATCAGGAGCCAGAGATTCGTATTCATAGCCTCGACGCGCCTGCTTGGAAGCGCCCAGCCTGCTGACCGTCTGCCTCTCCCCAGCTCTGACTATGGTGAATGATTCCGTTCCTGTGGATATTACATCCGACATCTTCAATGACAGGGCTTTACTTAATTTTATCAGTTGTCCCAGAGGCAATAGAGCCTCTCCCGCTTCCATCTGCCTTAGTGACTCTGAGTCCAGGCCCGTTTTTTGCGACAACTCCTCCACAGTGAAGCCTTTGGATTCCCGTATCTCCTTTAATTTTACCCCATGCGTAGTTGACTGATCTTTTTGCGCTTTTTGCGTCGATTCGGCCACAGCTTGAGGATCGGTTAAAAGATCATGGCCCCTGTCATCTCCGTATTCGTCAACGGTTTCCCTGAAAGAATTGTATGATGCGTCTGTTCGATCCGATTCCATGGGTCATCCTCTTTCTGCCAGAAAATAGCAAATACACAATTGTCGCTTGAGTTCCAGAGAGTTTACATTGACCTGCCGGGCGCTCCAATATTTCGGGCTATGACAATCCTTTGAACCTCGGATGTCCCTTCACCGATGTCTAGCAATTTCTGGTTTCTGTAATGTCGCTCTACGGCGTAATCTTTCATGAGTCCATAGCCGCCGTGCATCTGGACGGCGTGATTGGCTGCCCTGTAATAAGTCTCCGAACAAACCAGCTTCGCCATTGCCCCATATTTTGGAGTCAGCTTGTTGTTGTCTTTCATCCAGCAGGCCTTGTATAGAAGCAGACGGGCCATCTCTATTTCTGTGGCCATATCGGCAAGTTTGAATGCGTTCACCTGAAATGATCCTATGGGCCTGCCGAACTGTTTGCGCTTTTTGGAATACTCCAGGGCCAGTTCGAAAGAGCCTTGCGCTCCACCCAATCCCATGGCCCCTATGGACAATCGACCTCCGTCAAGAGTCTTGAGCATCTGATGGAAGCCTTCTCCCCTGGCGCCCAGCAAGTTTTCCTTCGGGACCCGGCAATCCTGAAATGTCAGTTGCCCCGTGTTGGATGATCGCCAGCACATTTTGCCGTGCATCGTCTCCGCAGTGAACCCTTTTGTGCCGTTCTCCACCAATATGCAGCTAACTTCCGGCTTTTTCGGATCTGACGCGTCCGTGATGCATTGCACCACGCATACTGCGCTGATATCTGTAGTTGAGTTGGTTATGAAAATCTTGCTTCCGTTAATTACCCATTCATTACCGTCAAGCACAGCCGTCGTTTGCGATGCGCCTGCGTCCGAGCCAGCGTCAGGCTCTGTTAGTCCAAATGACGCAAGGATCTTGCCCTTGCACAAATCAGGTAACCATTTGGTCTTTTGTTCTTCAGTTCCAAATGCGTATATCGGGAAGATACCCAATGAATTACCCGCCGCTATGGTCGCCGCCTGCGATCCATCTATCCTGGCGATCTCCTCCACCATTATAATATAGTTGAGGTAGCCGACGTCACTGCCCCCATATTCCTCCGGGACAAAAGGCCCAAAAAAGTCCAGTTCACCCATTTTCCGGGTCAGATTGGAAGAAAATTCTTCCTTGTCATCAAGCTCCTGAGCTATCGGAGCTATCTCTTTTTCTGCAAATTCCCGGACAACCTTGCGTGTGAGTTCCGCATCTTTGGGAAGATCAAAATTCAAGGACATACTCAACCCCCTTGAGTTTAGAAGTAGTAAAAAAAATTCATTGCGGAGAACCTGATCTGGATTCGACATTCCTATGGGGCTAATTGTCAGAGCCCGTCCAGAATGATTACCTAAAGCGATTGAACATCCAAAATGATGATCGTGACACAGTTTCTCAAAAGAGATTTATTTCTATGACGCAAAATGTGGAAAGACTGAACCTATGTGGACAATATCAGATAACAAAGTTTGCGAGTCATTGTCAAGCTGAACCGCCTGCATAAAATTTAAAAAAGGAATACGCGTTCACTTGAGTGAACCGGTGAGTTTATGTCGGAGCTGATGTTCAACTTTATCATAGTTATGTAATGTTAGATGTATTACTAATAATTAGATTGACTTAATAGAGTTAATATATTTATAATATAGCATAATAATTTGTAATTGGTTGGTGAGGTTCTTTTATGTTAGCAATCAGGAAACGCTGAAGGAGAGATGACCATGATCCGTTTCAACTATTTGTTGGCCATAGTATTGATGGTATCTCCGATAATTTGCGGATGCGGATCAAGTGGGAAACAAGGATCTGCCACAGAACAAACGCAACAACTGATAACCGGCCTGCGTTCCGAGTTGGAGCAGGCGCGCAAAGAACTGGATTCCCAGACTGAGTTGAACAGGAGCCTTGAGGACCAGGTTCAGTCTCTGGCCGGCAAGCTGGATGAAATTGAAAAACAGGTTCCTCAAAACGCTTCGACTCTGGATTCCCAGGCGACAAGTTCGTCAGGAGCGCTGGACAGTCAGAGTAGGGTTGCCCTAATGGGAGCAAAGGCCCTGGCAGAATTCAAGGCCGAACAACTGAGCGCTAAACTGGAAAAACTGACTAAAGAGAGTCTGGCTAGAGAAGGTGAGCTGGTAAAATCGAGTGAAAGTCTGGAATCGTTATCGGGGCAAATATCTCAACTAAAAAACTCACTCCAGGAAAAAACAGAGCAGTTTGACAGTATTGTCAGGGGAAAAACAGCTCAGATCAATCAGTTGGGTCTGGAAGTGAAGAATTTGACAGAACAAATCACTGACTTCAGGCAGGATGTTTCCGAAAAGGACGAATTACTGGTGACACTGAAAAAGGCCTGGTCAGACGCTACTCAGTTGAAGACCGCAGCAGAATCGGACGTATCGAGGTTAAAAACGGAACTTGAGACAATGGCGAGGCAATCGGCCACCTACAAAGAGGCGGCAGAGAGAGGGTCACAGGAGGCCACATTCTTAAAGGCAGAACTGGAGCAGGCCCGAGAGCGTCTGGATTCCACAACTGCCCAACTGGAAAAACTGACCAACGAGAACCTGTTATCCAACACCGAGATTGAAAGGTTGAAAGCTCATTCCGCCAATCTCGCGAACAAGCTTTACGCCTTGGAGAGAGCAGCGGGAGTGGACAGCGAGAATTTTGTCACAAGCCTGGACAGGATAATGAGCGGAACTTTCTCGGGAACCCCTCAGCAGATAATGGCCAGGTGACATTACAATCCTGATCATAAATCGCAGTGGTTCTCAGCGCTACAAACTAGCCCCATGTTTTCCATGAAGCGCAGAGACTTCACATCTGCGCCTCGCAACCAAC
>CAZGVM010000113.1:0-2112 GCA_964528855.1 uncultured Desulfomonile sp.
CGGCAAGTGGCCCGAGAATGACTCCCAGAACCAGAGGGGGCATGGGAAGATCATAACGCCGCATAAAAAAGCCGGCGATGCCGAATAACGCCATGTACATGACGTCGGCCATATCATTTCGCAGAGCGTAGGCCCCTATCAGACTCATGGACACTATCAACGCGCCCATGACGGATTCGGGAGCTCTCATCAATTCTGAAAAGAACTTTGCGCAAATAAGTCCTGCGAGAATCATAAGGACATTACACAAAAGCATCCCCATAAAAACTGTGTAAACGGACTCGGGGGTCTTGGTAAAGAGCAAAGGTCCCGGCTGAATACCGTGGAGCAGAAAAGCTCCCATCATCACAGCAGTAGCTCCACTACCCGGAATGCCCAATGCCAGCAATGGTATCATGGCCCCACCGGTTGAGGCGTTTATCGCTACAGAACTTGAAGCAAGGCCTTCCCAACTTCCGTTACCAAATTTTTCAGGCTCTTTTGCAAACTGCTTTTCTGCGCCATAACTGACAAATGACGCCACCGTTGCTCCTGCTCCAGGGATAGCTCCTATGACGGTTCCAATTCCAACGCCCCTAATCAGAGATCCTTTCCATGAATACAGATCGGAAAGTGAAGGCATGACGGTTTTCGGTCTGCCTTTTACTTTGGCTCCCTCCTCTGGGTATTTTCTGCACATTTGATCTATTACTTCTCCAATAGCAAAAAGCCCAATGAGCACTACCGTGAAGTTTATTCCTGTTTCCAACAGTCTTGAATTGTATGTGAACCTGGCTGCGCCGTAAATGTCGTCAATGCCTATTGTGCCTAAAAACATTCCAATAAATAAGCAGATCAAAGCCGATCCTATTGACTTAGTGCCAATCACTACAACGCTTACCAGGCCTAACAAAATGACCCCGAAATACTCGGTAGCTGAAAAAGTTAAGGCCACGTTGGCAAACGGCGGAGAGATGAATGTCATTACAAGGCCACTAACGAATCCTCCTAATGCCGAACACAGTATCGCTGTCCCGAGAGCTTTCGAAACATGTCCCTGTTTGTTAAGTTTGTATCCCTCCCAAGTTACAGGAACATTCATCGGGTCACCCGGAATGTTGAACAAAATGCCAGTTATCGATCCGCCAAAAACCCCACCACAATAGACTCCTGTCATCAAGAGTAGAGAAGGGACGATATCCATGGAGTAAGTGAAGGGCAAAACCAGGACAATAGCGTTTAACATGGTTATTCCGGGCAGAGCGCCCGCCACTACCCCAATTACGAGACCAAGAATGGTCATGGCCAGATTGAACGGCTGAAACGAGTTCGCCAAGCCGATCCATAGCATATCCATTTGAGCCATCGTGTTACCCCAAATGCCGTGAAGGGCTGTTTTACATTAGGTACAGCGCCCGATATAAAAACAGGCTGATGTCTTCAAAAATCCCATATCCTCGAGGCAACGGCAGATAAACCACTTTCACGAAGATATACAACATCACTACGGTTGAAATTATGGAAACCAGTATGACATTGAGGGGTTTCCTAAATCCAACCAGGACAAGAAAAACAAGCATAAAAAGGGTATTTGCGATAGCAAACCCGATGAAGTCGATAGCAAAGACTGTTAGGATGATGATTCCTATCATGAGGATGAGTCTGACATTGTCCATCACAGCTCGAGACTGTTCCTCTTCTACCAATTTATCCCGGTTCAAGATTATTTCTCCAAACTTGATCAAGCAACTGCCAATTAGCCCAATCAATATCATCTTAGGCCAGAAACCAGCTCCGAGTTGGCCTATGGGAGCGGCCTGCAGGCAGCATGCCATGTAATAAAAATACATGGCTACCATTAAGATCAAAATTGGACCAATAAATGCCCTGGCTACAAATCGAGTAGTTGAAACCGGGGAATTATCATTATTCATGAAGGTTCTCCTGACTCGACCATCAAGGCTTGACAAATCCGAATTCAACCAGATGTTTTCTCATAACCTCCATTTCCTCTTTAGCCCACTCCGGAAACTTGTCGTGATCCATGAAACTGTCCTGGTCCACATACTGGTCTGTAGCGAATTTCTTCCACTCCGGGGTCTGCACTGCCTTTTTGACGGCTTCAGCCACTGC
>CAZGVM010000113.1:2122-10942 GCA_964528855.1 uncultured Desulfomonile sp.
GATCCACGCCTTTTTTCATGACAATGCAGCGGAACTGAGGGAGGAAAATGTCGAACCCCAATTCCTTGGAACATGGAACATCGGGGAATGCCGGGCTTCTTTTTTCTGCAAAGATTATAAGCGGTCGAAGTTGCTTAGACTCAATATACTGCTTGACATCGCCGGCCTGCTCATAGAGCACTTCATTATGACCGCCCAGAGTCGCCGCATAACGTTCGCCAGGGCTCGGCATGGGGACAGGCACCATTTTATAGCCCTTGGTCCCCAAAAACATTACGGTCATGTCTTCCAAAGTTCCAAATCCAGTCACGCCTACTTTTATTTTGGCAGGGTTGGCTTTGGCATAGTCCAGCAAGTCCTGAATATTCTTGAATTGGCTTTCATCGCGTACGAACAGGTATGATGGGGCAAGCTGGGTGCGAACAATCCATTCAAGATCGTCAAACTTGTATCTTGCCTGCTTGGCCGGTAGAGTGCAAAGGGTGTCTGCAATCAACACCGCCATTGTGTACCCGTCTGCTTTTCCTGCCAGAATATCAGTGATACCAGTGTTACCGGAGGCTCCCGGCTTGTTGGAGACAGGACAGGGCGCTCCAACAATGGGCTCAAGGAGCTTGCTCAAAGTCCTGGCCATTTGGTCGGCCCCTCCTCCAACGCCCCATGTGCAAATGAAGTCAATCGGTCGATTGGGATATTTTTCCTGACTAATTGCAGGGATGGCCATGATCGACAGAAGAATTAGAGAGACGGCCGTAACGACTAACTTGCGCATAGATTCTTCCTCCTCGGATAAACCCGTTTGGGTAAGCATTGTTTTCAGCAAAAATCTGTTTTGAGAGAAATCTGAATGAACACGGACCTAAAACATGATCTAACCATGAACCAGGCTTTCAATTGTCAGGTTCGATGATTGGGTCTGAATCACATTTCGGTTATCCCGTGGAATTACCGTTTTTTTTCCCGAATGCCGAAGCAGCTTTTCAAGGCTACGGGAACGTTTTGACCAATTTTATGGTAATCTTGGGGCTGTCCATGCGCCGGGCGGCTCAATCGTAAGCTTTACGATAACAGTTCAATATGTTCCAGAAGACTGAGAAGCCTTGACGCCAAGTGCAAAAATGCCATGCAAGCCTTGTCTACAAATAACCTTTCTCCAAGCCAATCAATTACTTATCCCCCATTTTTGACGGGACGATCTACACGCCCTCTCAATCGCCGGACAGGTAAACTAAACCTACTTTTGCCCGCATCACTGAAAGTTCCATTTCAGACGGTGGTTCAGTTATTTCAAGATTGTCGGCGAACAGGATTTCAAAACCAGTGGCCTCCTGAACCTGTTGCTTTGTTACCCCCGGGTGCAACGAAATCACCCTCATTCGTTTACTCAAGGGCTCAAAATCCATGATGGCCAAATCGCTTATTACTCGGTCAGGACCCCCGCCTCTGAGACCGGCTTCTTTTCTTGAATCGCCGCCATCCAGAAAACCAGGGCTTGTAATGTAATCGACTTTTTCCACAAACCTCCGTTTCTCATGCCGAATTATGGTCAAGACTCTTCCAGCGCAGGAAGCGATTGGATTTGCCCCGCCGCTACCGGGAAATCGTTTTTTTGGTAGCGCATAATCTCCAGCTGAAGTCGCATTCAGATTCCCATACATATCAATCTGAGCCCCGCCAAGAAAACCAACATCCGCAAAGCCTCTCTGTACAAGAAACCCCAAGGCTTCCATAATGTTTCTTACAAATGCGGGTTTTGCTGCGCCCAGCAACCTGGTGTCCGCCACTGAGAGGCAGGCATGAAGGGGAGACATGTCGCCGATACCGGTCTCGACTACATACGCCAGTTGTGGAGCATGTGTGTTCATCGCCAAAGAAGTGGCCGCCATGGGTAAACCAGTGCCTATAATGGCTATGTCTCCGTCCCTGATCTGCCTTGCTGCGGCGACAATCATCATTTCGTTTTTAGTGTAGCCGTCTTGCGGTAAAGGCTTCTTGTGGCCTCCCATGGTGACCTTTTCTGCCACCTGCAGCGAGTATCCCAACCTGGGGTCATACCTCAACTGCTGCATTCTGGATGGTGTCAATGAAAGGTCCAGAAACTCTGTAAAGTCCTTTGTCCCGTATATGTATTTCCTGAGATAATCCTGAAAATGTTCATGTTCTTTTGCATAACTCTGGTAAAGATTCAGGGCGTCGTAATCATAGTCGTAGTGACCCGGTAAAGCCGTTGGGTAGGCTCCCCAGGGTTCATGCACGACAGCATTGACCCTGTAGGCGGGAATAAGCGTTTCGCCCGGGTTCTGTCTTATTGTGTCAGAATCCACTATTTGTTCGGCCACAACTATTATCTTGTCCGCTGCCTTGGCAATGTACTCGTCAGAAAAGGCGGAGCCTTCTATTTGGGAATTCCCACTTTCATCGGCCCTAGTTACGAATATGACTGCTACATCCGGTTTGCACGCCGGCAGCAACACATATTTTTCGCCGGTGAAGGGACAATTGCCATGAGTTAGTTTCATTTTTGAAGACGAACTCTTGTTGGCAATGTCGGATCCAATTTCAGCCTTGGTAGGAATGAAACTGATTCCCAGAGACCCTGCCAGATATCGCATCGTCATGCCCAGATGCTCGTAATCTTCCGACTTGACGGTTCCCTGTTCGACGGCCCTGCAGAAATTGCGTGGCAGTCCCAGACGTTCCATGTTCAGACATCCTGATTCAATGTAGGAGACCAAACCGGCCCCCACCAGTAGATCCACGCCATAAGCCGGATTAACACTGCTGATATGAAGATTTGAAAGTCCCTGACGAACTATTTCATGGGATACGGACATTGCGTTCCGGCATAAAGAAAAACCTCCGAAACCTATATGAGATCCATTTGAGATGAAGCGAGACACCGCCTCGGCGGCAGTCATCATTTTTGAAGGGGATTGCCCGTACAAGCAGGCGTTATCTTGAAAAATTCCAATGTTCTCAGCCATGTGTCACCTAATATCCCATTTACTAATTGTCCTTTTGCAGGATGGCGCCGGTGGGCGGAGGACATATCATTCATCTCAAAACTACAGCTAAAGGAATTCCTCAAACAAATCAACTTGATAGTAGAGGAACATATCAATGAACCTCTCTCTCTGGAGTCTTGAGTAGAAAATTCAACTACGTATGCAAATCAACTCTCCATTCCCGCCGGCCCAACAAGGGTCTTAATTATCTAAGACTCTTCGTGATATCCAATCAAAATCCAAATAGAATGTCCTAGATTTTCATTGTTTCATAACCCATCTCGAATGCGTTACGGTTCTCATCCTTGTATTTAGGGATCACTTCCAGGAAACTCTCCAAAACGACATCTTTTTCAAGCATTGTTTCCAGTAGCTTGGCCAGGGACCCTAAAGCCACTGCATTCGAGAAAATCGGTCTCTTGAAATACTTGACCGCAATATCCTTTGCCGGCACTGCAATTTGCCTGCACGGCAGAGATGTGTCTATCTCTTCAACAAAGGCAGGGTCGTAGACGATGATTCCTTCAGCCGGCACGGTGTCTTTAAACCTGTTGTAGGCGGAACTGGAAAGAGCGAGAAATAGGTCGGGAGTTTCGCACATGGGGCTATCTATTGCCTTCTGCGAAAGCACCACCTGACTTCGCACGTATCCTCCACGCATTTCAGTCCCGTGACTCTTGAGCATGGTCACCCGGAGTCCCTGTTTGACCGCTGCCTCGCCTAGTGTCTGGCCAAGCCTGACAACGCCCTGGCCACCGAATCCACTTGCAACAATCTCGAGTCGTTCTTTCATAGCGTGCCCGTCCTTCTTATCTTACCGACTGAATCCCATACCAGTTCGGACAACTCGGGTCTTGATCCTCTGGCGTCGTGGTATATTCCGGTGGCCCAAATTGTGTCCGGTTTCTCATGCCCCAGAGGAGCCGTATGTTGCTGCATCCAGCGAAGAATATTAACGGCGTTTCGATTTCCGAGGTGCCTGGAACCAAAATTGGTAGGGCAGGGATATGGCATGTGGACGAGTGAGAAGCCATTATTGGATATGGCCTTTTTCACGCTCTCGACAGCCGCAGGACCGTCTGTCGCTGTGTGTCTGGCCAGAAACGTCGCTCCGGCTCCCTTCAGGATATGCATGACGTCCATGCCTTCGCTCATGAGGTTGTGTTCGAACATACCGTATGGGCTGGAATCGGTCTTGGCCCCTTGAGGCGTGGTGAACCCGAATTGACCACCTGTGGACTGATAGCCTAAATTGTCCATGACTACGACCGTAAACCCCGCGTTTGAGCGAGCGGCGTGTATGAGGTGAAGCAAGCCTATTCCGAAAGCGTCTCCGTCTCCTACGGTCAAGACAATCTTCTTGTCTCTTGGCAAGGCGACTCTCAACCCCCTTGCGATTGCGTAAACTCGACCGTGGGTGCCGGCAAAGCCGTCGCCTTTCCATGTGGCGAATGTTTGTCGCCCTGCGCAGCCGATTGCCGTTCCCCAAATAATGTCTTTTGTTTTTAAGCCTAACTCGGAAATAGCCTGGATCACAACTTTGTGGTTGATTCCCAATCCACAGCCCGAACAAGCGGTGCTGGGAATTTTTCTAGTCCTCAAATAGTCGTCAATGAGAGCGCTCGACTGATACTGCATCACCACGCCTCCAATACCCAACCCTTACGTTCCAGGGGTTGATTTTTAAGTATCTTTGTAAAGGTTTCCATGAGATCCGGGATAGTTGGTAAATCACCGCAGGTTCCAAGAAATTTCACCTCAGCGTCTTTTGGAGCTGCCCTCTGAACCTCTCGGACAAGTTGGCCATCCCAATTAAGCTCGACTACCAGGTATTTGGTTTTTCTAGTGAAATGCTGATCAGGAAATGGCCAGAGATTGATTAATCTTAATGCCCCAACTTTAAGACCTTCGGATCTAGCCCTCGCAACTGCGGTATTAACCACGCGACTGGGCGTGCCATACGAGACGACGACAAGATCCGGATCATCGTCCATGTACTTCTTCTCATAAAGATTTTCGTACAATTGACGATTATTTCTTACTTTGTAAATGAGTCGGTATGCGTGTTTGTGATGCTCTTCAACTTCTTCAATGTCGTAACCCTCAATTGTAGGCGTCCAGTCAGAACACAACGCACCGGTGTTGTAACCCATCTGAACTGGCGGAATGTCCAGCGCATCAGACGCGGGATAAAAGTCGGGCCCTTTGTGATACAATCTGGGCCAAACACGAAGGCCCATCTCCTTCATTTCTTCATCGGTTTCCGGGACACTTATGTCCTCCATACCATCAGTCAAAAGTTGGTCACCGAGAACTGTTATAGGCATTCTAAGCCGTTCTGAGAGATAGAAAGCCTCGACAATTATCTGCAAGCACTCTTGAGCCGAATTTGGAGCCAATGTTACGGTTTCGAAATTACCGCCCTGAGTCGGATATCTGGTGAGATAAAATTCACCTTGCCCGGGAGCGCCTGTTATGCCGGATACCGGCCCTACACGACCCGAATTCATGACGACCATGGGCGCTTCGCACCCCAGGGCCCATCCATACGGGTCTGCATATAAGATAAACCCGGGCCCTGAAGTTGCAGTCATTGATTTCATTCCGCCAAGGGACGCTCCTATACACATATGCATGGCAGCGCACTCATCTTCAGCCTGGAGGTAAACTCCTCCCATTTGAGGCAACCTCAGACTCATCGCTTCCGCCAGTTCGGTGGCGGGTGTAATAGGATAACCGCAAAAAAATCGGCACCCTCCAAGTATTGCGCCCTCTGTTATGGCAAAGTTTCCTGTTTCAAGAAATCGTTTCATTCATAAACCTCCAGCCTTCAGGCTGTTATTTCCCGAACGTCAATTGCAAAATCCGGGCATGTGAAAAAGCATTTGAAACACCCCACACACCAGTCGGACGATTTTGTCTCCATGGGTTTGTAGCCTTTAGGATTGAATCCGGCAGCCGGACCGAAGACATTCATCTTACATACTTCGGCGCAATAGCCGCATTCTTTGCAGTAAGATGTGTTGAGGATGACCTCAAACTTTCTTGCGTCACATTCAAGGCACCTGGAGGCTTCCTTAATCGCCTCAAACTCTACGAAACCTTTCTCCACCTGATCAAAGTTTCCCGAACGTTCCCAACCTTTGAGATGAGGCATTTCGCAGCGAGGCGTGATTTCCGGAAATGGACGCAGGGTTACCTCTTCCTCCTCAGGAGCTAAAACTTCCGAAATATCCCCGGTCCCACCAAGGTATTTATCAATTGAGCTTGCCAGGACTCTTCCCTGAGAAATGGCGCCTATTATTGATGACGGGCCTGTTATAATGTCACCTGCGGCAAAAACTCCAGGCCTGTCGGTCATTAGATCTTCAGCAACCACTATTCCGTTGTATTTGGTTTTTACTTCCGGATAGGAATTAAGAAAATCCAACAGGGGGGCCTGACCTATTGCCGCTATGACAGTATCGACAGGTATGCGGTGAGTGATCTGATCATCATACACAGGATCAAAGTTGCATGCGTCGTCCAAGACTGAGAGGCATTTCATGAATGCCAGGCCTTCCACCTTCTCGCCGCCCAAAACCCTTTTAGGGGCCCAAGTATTGTTTACCAGTATGCCTTCCTCTTCCGCCAATGAGATCTCCCAAGGATGGGCCGGCATTTCCTCTCTGGACTCGAGACAGAATATATTGACCTCTAAAGCGCCCAACCTCTTGACAGTCAACGCCACATCAATAGCGACGTTTCCTCCACCGATGACCGCCACGCTTTTCCCTAGCGCCGGGGTTTTTCCATGGGCAACGTCTCTTAAGAATTCCAGTCCCCAGTAAAAGCCCGGTTTTTCAACTCCCTCAAGTGGAATCCTTGCGCTTTGGCTCGATCCTACAGTTATGCACACTGCATCAAATCCGGTGGTCAGTCTTTCGATGTTGTCGGAGTCGATTCTTTGGCCACCATGGAATTCAATTCCCAGTGCCATGATGTCGTCAATATCACGATCCAACCTTTTGATAGGGAGTCTATAATTGGGGATGGCATACCGCATGGCCCCGCCTGGTTTGTCGAAAGCATCAAAAACCGTGACCTTGGCGCCAATGTTTGCCAAATAATAAGCCGCTGTAAGCCCCGCGGGTCCAGCGCCGATAACAGCGATTTTCTTGCCGTTTGAAGCTGGTGTTTTCCTAGCCTTTTTCCAGTCTCCGGTCTCTCTGTCCACTGCCGCCCGTTTTAATGCCCTGATGGCGACTGGGTCTCCATACTGTTGGTAGGCGCATGCGTCCTCGCATGGAGCAAAACATGCGTCGGCGCAAACAGTGGGAAAAGGAATTTTCTCTCTTACAATCGCCACGGCGTCATCGAATTTTCCCTGCCGAACAGCTCTGATGTAACGAGGCACATCGACACCTGCCGGACAGGCTGAGACACATCGAGGCACTATAAAATCTTTTCTAGAAACTCGGAATTCAGTCATTCATGTTCTCCTGATTGAGACTGCCGGAACCCGGCGTAATTCGTAAGTTGCTCTCCGTACTAGATTGTTGATTCCAGGGATAACTCTCCGTGCTATTTTCAACGTATTTGACCAGATTGAGGATGTGTCCACGCATACTGTTGGCTGCAACATCAGGATCTCTTGATTCAATGGCATCGACTATAGCCAGATGTTCAATCAATGAGTTTTTTATGTTTCGCCTAATGCGCATTGTGTGTACTCGAACAAGTCTCATTTGGTCCCGAATGTTGGAAGCCATTTCGATGAGTTTTCCACATCCGCTGAGTTCCAAAACCTGTTCGTGAAATTCAAAATGCGCCAGAGAGAATGCTTCCACGTGGTCCTCGACGCTCTCCAGTTGAAATAGCTCGAATATCTTTCGAAGGTGTTCAAGGTCGGAGGTTTTAATTCTTGAGGTAGCTAAACGAGCAGCCATTGATTCTAGCGCGGCCCGGACATGCAGTATTTCAATGATTTCTTTTTTCGAAGGGTGATTGATAAACACACCCCTTCTGGGTTCGGCACGAAGGAATCCCTCATAAATGAGTCGGCTAACAGCCTCTCTGAGCGGTGTTCGGCTGATTCCGAGCTGTTTTGCAAGTGTGCGCTCTTCGAGCTTTTCGAGGCCTTGAGCTTTTGGTGAGAGCAGAAACTCCTTGAGAGTGTCGTGGGCAAGATCTGCAAGTGAAGCCGGTTGACTGATTTGTGGCAGTGATAATTTCATTCATCACCTCTGGTATACCAGATACCTAATACCAAATACCATGTGTCGTCAACTTTTTTCTTCGCTCAGGAATGCGCCGGCAATCCGAACGAAACTCAGTCTCTGATCACAAAATAATTGAACAGACGTAAGATTGTTCCAGGCGACGTTGTCGATCCGGATTGGAATTATTATGGTAGGTATTTTAAATAGCTACATTTATACTCAAGGAGTGGGGAAGCCTGAAATTGCTACTATGTTACGACCATGTTAATTGCTGGGGATTTCATCACAAAGACACTAAAAAAATTAGCTCAGGGGACACAACAGCAGGCGCGCTAAGGCCTCTGTCATTTTGAGTATTCAGGCGCCAAACCGGTCAGAATATCTGGTCTCTGCCGTTTTTCTGTTGTCGTTCGTGCCGAAGTTCGTCAATCTGTCCAATGATTCAACAATAAAAAAGGCCGTGCCGGCGCACGACCTGAAATGTTCAATTGAATGGTCGGGAAGACTGGATTTGAACCAGCGACCCCCGCGTCCCGAACGGATTTCCACGCCGCCACCCACACCTTTAACCTATCGAACTTACAATGATTATTGAGTCGGTGGTGGCTGTAATT
>CAZGVM010000114.1:0-10916 GCA_964528855.1 uncultured Desulfomonile sp.
CAGCGACTATCTGGATAGAATGGCCCTCGACCAGCGCATCCTTGACTATTATGCCGGAAGATCCATTCTCGTGACAGGTGGGGCCGGCGCTATTGGGAGCAATTTGATCATAGCGCTTTCGCTGATGGTCGGCAAATCCGGGCGAGTCGTCGTGCTGGATAATTTGTCGGCGCTAAAAACCAGGAATCCATGGAATGTGGCTCCTTTATCGAATATCATGTTCGTGTGGGGAGATGTAAGAAGTGACGTAGACCTCAAACGCGTGTTCAGAGAGGATCCTGGCATCGTTTTCCATCTGGCCGCGTTTTTTGCAAATCAGAATTCAATAGATTATCCGGAGACATCAGCTGAAGTTGATGTTCTAGGCCAGATAAGACTCCTGGAATACTCAAGAATCTCCCGTGTGGACAAATTCGTGTATGCTTCCAGCGGGTGTGCAATTTACGGTTCCTATCCCGAGTTGCCGCTCAAGGAAGAATTCATTTCAATGCATCTGACCACGCCATATCAGATAAACAAGATGACCGGAGAGATGTACTGTAATTTTTATAATCATCACTATGGCTTGCCGACAATAAACTGCAGGTTTTTCAATTCTTACGGGCCTGGTGAGGTTCCTGGCCAATACCGCAATGTCATTCCCAATTTCATTTTCTGGGCCATGCAAGGGCGATCTCTTCCGATAACCGGAACAGGCGAAGAAACCAGAGATTTCACTTACGTGCTGGACCTGGTTCAGGGACTTATAAAAGCCGGATATTACGCCGAGGCGGTAGGGGAAAACTTCAACCTTGGCGCGGGCAAGGAAGTGAAAATTCTGGATCTCGTCAATATGGTAAATACTGCTACCGGAAATAAGGCCTCTATTAACTTCATGGAACGCAGAAAATGGGACACTAAACCTCGACTGCTTGCCTCCATTGATAAAGCTCAAAGATTGGCTGACTATAAGCCGATAGTAGAATTTGACGAGGGATTGAAGGAAAACATTGAATGGTTCACCGATAATTGGGCAGAAATCAATGATTGCGCAGATTTTCCACCTGGAATGAGCAGCGCAGTCAGGGGCGCCGAAAGCATCTGCGGACCGACCAAACAGTGAAGATGTCGTTAGCCGGACAATTGCTCAAAGCCGCTGCTTAGATTAATTTCTACCGAGATATGTACCAACTCAACGCGCTCAATCAGAAATTCACACATGGTCAAGAAACTTTTTCCAGCAACTCATACCTGTCCCCATTTTACTATCCTATAAAATCAATCATCTATTCAGCTACTTAAAATCTACCAGCCCGGATTCTTCCAACCCGGCAACTCCAAAAAAAACTTAACATGTTAATTAAAAGATTTGATTTCTTACTTGGACGTGGTAAATAAATACCATTATCCTAACTCATGTGGAGCAGAAATTTGACGCCCGACAAAAAGTATCAATTTCAACGTTAAACATGCCTTAAATCTCAGGGGGCTGATACTGTCTGGTTGGTAACGATTGGTTTGCCCAGGACGACGTATAGCGTCGTTTTGTGGGCGGCAAAGGGCTCAACCTGCAATAAACGAGGGTATATTCCGGCCTTAAAAAAGTCCAGGATGACCGCTCCGGAGGTTTACCTGGATTCCCGGGGGGGTAACGCGTCGGAATATGATTGTTAGTTCATCCCGGACCTATTGCGGGTAACCCTTTGCTTAGTCACAGGCTTTCAGTAACAGCATCAAGGCTAAAGGCCCGAAGATCATATTCGCGCCCCATGCCGCAACTATTGCCGGTAAATATCCTCCGTGTCCAAGCGCCAGAAACATTGAGTGCGCTATCCAGTAACTAAAACCTATAACAAGAGATAACGCAAGCCCCGAAGCCAGGCCTCCGCGTCGTGGTCCGGCCCCGACAGGAAACGGAACACTCAACACTCCCATGATCAGGCAAACTACAGGAAAGGCAATCTTGTCATGCCAATCCACAATGAAACGGGTAGGGTTCTGTCCTTCGGAGACCATGGTGTCTATGTGTGACCCGAGTTGAGCAAGGTTCATCTCTTTGGTGGGGATTTCAGGCTGGTCAAATTCTTCCGGAGCTTTCTTTAAAGGGCCAACCATGTTGGGTAATGATTCAACGACGTAACGCCCGTCCTTGTCCCTGAATATCCGGTTCACCCCGTAAAAAACCCAATGGTTTTGCCACCATTTTGCCTTGTCGGCGAAAAGCCTGTCCACAAAGTCGTAATTGGAGTCCCACCGAAGGACAGAGACCTGTTCCAGGACGTTGTTGGACTTGTCGAATCTTTGAATCCTTGTTATGGAGTCGGACGATCGCAGCCACATATGGTCACTCGAAAAAAAGGTTTTTTCGGCCTTACCCGCAATCTGGACATTCTGAATATATTCGCTATATCTGTTTGACCATGGAATGACGGTCTCATTTGCGATAAACATCAGGACGCCGGCAAGTACGCTGAAAAGCATGACCGGTTTGCCGATGCTCAAAGGATCGATTCCTCCAGCCTGCATGGCGATCAGTTCTGAATTCTTGGCAAGCATGGAAAGCGACAGCATTCCCCCCAGAAGAATGGACATTGGAACCGCAAAGAAAAGATAACCTGGAATTTTTACCAGGAAATACTTGAACATAAGCATTCCGGGCGGTGTGTATTGAAAGTAGTATTTTATTTTGTCGGTCAGTTCAACCAGTAGAAAAACGAAGATGAACCCTGTCAAACAGATGGTGAAAACCTTCAACAACTCAGAAATGATGTATTTATCAACTACTTTCAAATTGAGACTCGATAGTCTGACGCATTGATTTCACGTTTTACCGATGGACCTGTTGTTCAGCAGCCACTCATTTTCCAGGATATACCTGACGGTTCTCCTGATCCCGTCTTCTATGGACACCTCAGGTTCGAAACCGGCGCCTCTTATTTTTGAAATATCCAGATGAACGAAGGGACTATCTCCAAGCCAGCCCCTCACTCCGCCTGTAAAACGGTAGTTTACTTCTTTTAGCCCCATTTCCTGAACGACAATGTCTGCCAGATCAACAACATTCAGGTAATCTGAATGTCCCAGATTCACGACATTCTTGAGGTCCGGCATGTTGTCAATAGCCATGAAGATTGCGTTTACGCCATCCTCGACGTGGAGGTATGATTTTTTCTGGTTTCCATCTCCAAGGATTTCCAGTTCAGATGGATTTTTCTGCAGCTTCTTGATGAAATCGAATACCACTCCGTGGGAATAACGCTCACCAATCCATGAAACAAACCGGAATGAAAAGCTTTTGATTCCGAAGTACTCGCCATAAGCCTGTATCATTGCCTCCGCCGCAAGCTTTGACGCTCCGTAAACGGAAGTTTGCAAAGGCGCATAGGTTTCGGGAGTGGGGAAAACGTCGGGTTCGCCATAAACAGTCGCTGAGCTTGTAAAGACAATCTGGGACGCTCCATTTATCCTCATTGCTTCAAGAACCCGGTGTGTGCCGACAATGTTCTGTTCGAGATCTACCCTTGTGTTGGATTTGCCTCCTCTAACATCAGCGTTGGCCGCCAGGTGAAAGACTGAATCAACACCACTCATTGCCGTGTTCAGACGTTCTTCGTCGAGCAGGTCGCCGTCAACCAGTGTAATGCGATTCTGACTCAACAAGGCTTCCAAATGCCTTTTAAAGCCTGTTGAAAGGTTGTCATATACAATTACCTGGTGATCCCGACGAACAAGCTCATCCACCAGATGACTTCCTATAAAACCGGCGCCACCGGTTACCAAAGTTCTCATGTCTCCCACTTCTTAGCCTAGTTTTCTACTAAGGCTTTCAGATTCGACCATTCTCTCAATTATGTACAAAGGCCTGTCCCTGGTTTCTTCATAAGTCCTCAGAAGGTATTCCCCGAGAATCCCCATGGATGTGACGCAGATTCCCGTGCAGAACATGATCAGCAGGGACATGAAAATAGTCGGCCACGCGGAAGAAAATCCGGTCCACCACGAGCACGTGACCCACAAAATCGACAAGAGCACTGAAATTGACGTCATTAACACTCCCAACACAAAGATCATTCTCAATGGCGCTCTCGAAAAAGGCACTATGCCGTCCAAAGCTATGTTCAATGCTCCCATGAGAGATATCTGGGTTTTTCCGGTAAGTCTGGGATCCCTGTCAAAAGGGATCAGTTTCGTCGGGAAACCCACAAATGCGTTCATGCCTCTCAAAAAACCATGTCTTTCCCTGATTCGACAGATTTCTTTTACGACACGCGAATCGATGAGACGAAAATCGCCTGTGTTTCTGGGTATTTTTACATCAGAGAACTTATCCAGAATCCAGTAAAATAGTTCGGCGGATTTGAGGTAAAAGAAATTCTCCCCTCTTCTTGAAACTCGTTGGGCAATTACAGCTTTGGCGCCTCTTCGCCATTCGTCAACCATTCTCTCTATCAGTTCCGGAGGATCCTGCAGGTCGGCGTCAATGACTATGCAGCAATCGCCGGCGGCATGATCCAGACCGGCCAGCAGGGACATCGGCTTGCCGATTCTTCTGGAAAACGTTATCAATCTGATTGGAAAGCCTTTCTGGATGAGTTGCGTAATTGTGATTTCGGTGTCATCCGGGCTCGGGTCCATGGCAAAAATAAGTTCCCAATCAACATCCAGAGTGTCAAAGATTGCGCCCAGACGTCTGACAAGGGGCTCAACATTGTTTTGTTCCCTGTAGATTGGCGCAACCACACTAATCAGGACTTTTTGTTCGATTCTTTGTTCCTGCAAAACTCCAAGCTCCGGCAAGACTTGTGAAAGGTGTATTTTTTGAGTATCATTTTTGAAAATTTGATCAGAAACGTTTCAAAATATATCCTAAAAATTATGATTAAGCCATACGGACTCGCAACTCGTAACAGAACAAGCCTGATTCTTCAAGGAAAAACACTATCTGTCAGTTTTGGGTCGCTCTTGGCTTCCATTTTGTCAAATGGCGCCGTATAATGCTGTTATTATTTTCAAAGCGACTGATTCTACAGCGCATCGACTTAAGTCTGGTCAGCAGACTGATGGTTTCATTTTTGTTTTGAAAGAGGAGTTATGACAAGCATTCACGTTGAAGATCTAAGCGAAATAAGAAAGAAGCTCACTTTTGAGATTCATGAAAGTAAAGTGGATGAGCTGATAGACGCTCAATACAAAGACCTCAAGAAGAACCTCCAGATCAGGGGCTTTCGAAGAGGCAAGGTGCCCCTGGATATTATCAAGTCTCTTTACAAGGAGCAGGTTCATGGGGACGCCGCACGCAAGATAGTTGAGGAGACATTCGAGTTGGGTTTGGATGAGCAAAAAATCAAACCTATCAGTGTCATAAGCTTGGATCCGGAGACGGTTGAATACGGAAAGCCATTCAAGTACGTAGCTGAAGTTGAAGTCACCCCGCCGATAGTGGTGGAGGGATATGCCGGCCTTGGCCTCAATAAGACCGTGCGAGAAGTCAAAGACACGGACGTATTGGCCCGGATGGACGCCATACGTGAACGTCATTCAAAACTGGCGCCGATTCCCGAGACTCGCGGTGTCACAATGGGTGACATACTTACAGTCGATATAAATGCTGACATTGATGGTAAAACAGTAGATTCACTCACGGTAATCGACTACCACCTGGAAATGGGGCGAAATTTTTATTTGCCCGATTTCGATTCAAAAATTGAGGGTATCAAGGTCATGGAACCCGTTCAGTTGACCCACACCCTGCCTGATAATTTTCCCAGAAAAGAGCTTGCTGGCCAAACGGTCAATTTTCTGGTGACGGTGAGTGACGCAAAAGTAAAGACTGTGCCTGAAATTAATGATGAATTTGCCAAAGACCTCGGGGATTATCAGTCAATCGAGGACCTGAGGCAGAAAGTCAGGGAAGACATAGCCAACGCTTATGCCGCCGATTCAAAGAATGCCATCAGGAAACAGATGATGGATCAACTGGTCGAGAGCAATCCTTTCGAGGCGCCTACCACTCTTGTGGAACAACGCATCGACGACATGATCAGGGAATCGCTGCAGTCTCTACAAGCTCAGGGTATTGACCTCAAAAGATTTCCCATGCCCACCGAGGAGCAGAGAAATCAATTGCGACCCATAGCCTTGCAGAACGTAAAGGCAGGCATCATACTTAAAGCTATAGGGGAGCAGGAAGCGTTGGAAGTCTCTTCAGAGGAAATAGAAGCAGAAGTCGAGAAGAGAGCGGCGCTGATAGGAGTGCCGGTGGATTTCCTCAGGGATCACATGGAAAACAACAACATTATGGAGAACTTCAGTTATTCAATACTTGAAGACAAAGTGTACAATCTCATAGAAGAGCGCGCAAATGTGACGGAGACTGCATACGTTGAACCTGAAAAAGAAGCTCCCCCAACAGAAGTGGAGAGTGAATAGACAATGTTAGTTCCGATAGTTGTAGAGCAGACCAGTCGTGGTGAGAGATCTTACGACATATATTCCAGGCTCCTGAAAGAGCGGATCATATTCCTGGGGACGCCCGTTGACGACATAGTTGCGAACCTCATTATAGCTCAGCTGCTTTTTCTTGAGAGTGAAGACCCTGAAAAGGACATAAATTTTTATATCAACTCACCCGGTGGGATAGTAACTGCAGGGTTGGCCATTTATGACACGATGCAGTACATAAAACCCGACATTCAGACCATCTGCATTGGTCAGGCCGCGAGCATGGCTGCTTTGTTGCTGGCTGCAGGAGCGAAGGGCAAAAGACATGCGCTTACTCATGCGAGGATACTGATCCACCAGCCTATGGGCGGTTTCCAGGGACAGGCTACGGACATAGAAATACATGCAAAAGAGATTCTACGTATGCGAAGTGAACTCAACGACATCCTGGTGGATCACACCGGTCAGCCGAGAGAAAGAATCGAGACCGACACGGAAAGAGATTACTTCATGAGCGGAGAAGAAGCCGTGATATACGGTATAGTGGACAACGTGCTGACGAAAAGAGAAGCTTTGGGTGGTTCATGAAAAGCTTGCGGAGCCTGATCGGAAAAAAGGTCGGGCTACCGCTGCGTTCCTGGGGACATCAATAGCTGGATTCACAAGAGAAATACTCTGCTAGGGACCACAGAAGTTCATAGCTGATCTACTCCCCCCTTAAATCTGGAAAACAGAGTCGAGTGGCCCGCTCCACTTTTTATCAAAATCGATGGGCATGTTTGACGGAGGCTTTCATGGCGGCTAGAAAAGGTAATTTTTCTTCTTTGTACTGTTCATTTTGCGGCAAAAGTCAGGATGAGGTCCGCAAACTGATTGCAGGTCCTACGGTTTACATTTGTGACGAGTGTATTGAGCTTTGCAATGAAATAATTGCCGAGGAATACGAGAAAGAGGAATTAGGACGCGCCAAATCAAAAATACCGAACCCCTCAGAGATTAAACGTCTGCTGGATGAATATGTGATAGGACAGGAACAGGCCAAGAAGATTCTTTCAGTCGCTGTTCATAATCATTACAAGAGAATTGATTCAAAACCGGACCTGGACGGGGTAGAGTTGCAGAAAAGCAACATATTGCTGATTGGACCGACCGGTTCGGGCAAAACACTTCTGGCTCAGACTCTGGCCAGGATTCTGAACGTTCCTTTTGCCATCGCCGACGCTACAACCCTTACCGAAGCAGGTTACGTCGGTGAGGACGTAGAAAACATCATACTGACACTCCTCCAGAATGCGGATTATGACATCTCTCGAGCGTGCAGAGGCATTGTTTACATCGACGAAATAGACAAGATATCCCGCAAGACTGAAAATCCCAGTATTACACGTGATGTTTCAGGTGAGGGTGTTCAGCAGGCCCTTCTCAAAATAATTGAAGGCACCATGGCCAATGTTCCGCCCAAAGGAGGACGAAAACATCCTCAGCAGGAATTCCTCCAGGTTGACACCACGAATATTCTCTTCATATGCGGAGGAGCCTTTGTAGGCCTGGATAAAGTGATACATCTGCGCATGAACATGAAATCCATGGGATTCAATGCGCAAATTGGAGGCCCGAAAAATCAGGACGACATAAATGTTCTGGAACTTGTTCAGCCCGAAGACCTTATCCACTACGGACTGATACCGGAATTTGTTGGTAGATTGCCTGTGGCGGCCACTTTGCATGAGCTTGACGAAGAAGCGTTGATGCGCATACTTCTCGAGCCCAAAAACGCCCTGGTCAAGCAGTACAAAAAGCTGTTTGGGTTTGAGCACGTAAAGCTGAGATTCACTGACGAATCACTAAAAGCAGTCGCCAAGGAGGCTCTCAGAAGGAAGACCGGGGCTCGTGGGCTTCGCTCGATACTTGAAGCGGCAATGTTGGATATCATGTATGAACTGCCGGAATATCAGAATCTGCAGGAAGTGATTGTTAATGAGGAGGTCATTTACTCGAGTTCTCCTTGCATTCTGGTATTCGAAAAAGAGGCTGAAAGCGCATCATAAAGGTGTAAGGATGTTTTTCTCGAAAAAAGAAGGATCAGAACTACAGACCACCATCCTGCCTCTGTTGCCGTTAAGAGACATAGTTGTTTTTCCGGCCATGGTAGTTCCGCTGTTCGTTGGTAGAGACAGATCCATCAAAGCTCTTGAAACAGCCATGAAAATGGACCGTATGATTTTTCTGGCCTCTCAGAGGAACGCTCAACAGACAAACCCGGAAAAGGAAGACATATTCGAAATAGGAACGATCGCACAGATCATCCAGTTGCTGAAACTGCCCGACAACACAATCAAAGTATTCGTGGAGGGCAGACAGCGGGGGACGATCAAGAGATTCATAGAGGGTGACGAATTCTTCAGGGTAGAAGTTGAAGTGATGAAGGATGACAACAAGGGGCGTGAAGTCGAGATGCAGGCCCTTGTTCGAAGTCTGAAAAATGTTGCGGAAAGCTATTTGGTCTACAACAAGAAGACTCCGCAGGAATTTGTCACTGCCGTGCGCACTATCTCTGATCCTGGTCGTTTGGCCGACACTATCATCGGTCAGTTGAATCTCAAGATAGAAGACAAGCAGAACCTTCTTGAGAGGCCGTCAGTCAAAGAGCGTATTGAGCGTCTGCTGGAACTTATGCAAAGCGAAATAGAGATCGCTGAAATTGAGAAGAAGATTCGCGACCGCGTCAAGAAGCAGATGGAAAAGAGCCAGAAGGACTACTACCTGAATGAACAAATGCGGGCCATTCAGAAAGAAATGGGCGAAAAGGATGAGTTCAAGAATGAAATAGGAGAACTGGAAGAACAGTTGTCCGCCAAGAATCTGCCGGCAGAAGCCGAGACAAAGGTCAGTAAAGAAATTCGCAAGCTCAAGATGATGTCCCCCATGTCGGCTGAAGCTACGGTGTCACGAAATTACATCGACTGGTTTCTGGCTTTGCCATGGTCTGAGAAATCTGATGCCAGAATAGGCATAGACCAGGCTCAGAAAATTCTCGATGAAGACCACTATGGATTGAGAGAAGTCAAAGAAAGGATCATCGAATATCTGGCGGTCCAGCAACTTGTTGAGCGGTCTAAAGGTCCAATCCTTTGCCTTGTGGGACCCCCAGGAGTTGGAAAGACATCTCTGGCAAAATCCGTGGCTCGTGCCACGGGGCGTGAGTTTGTACGCATTTCGCTTGGCGGCGTGCGCGACGAGGCCGAGATCAGAGGGCACCGTCGAACCTACATCGGCGCTTTACCAGGGAAAATAATCCAGAGCATGAAAAAGGTCCAGACTGTCAATCCAGTTATGCTCCTGGATGAAGTCGATAAAATGAGCACTGATTTCAGGGGAGATCCTTCTGCGGCGCTGCTTGAGGTGCTTGACCCGGAACAGAACCATACCTTCAATGACCATTACCTGGATGTGGACTACGATCTGTCACAGGTCATGTTCATAACCACTGCCAATACGCTACATGGAATTCCCGCGCCTCTCCAGGACCGAATGGAAATAATAAGACTTGCGGGTTACATGGAAATTGAGAAACTACGCATAGCCGAACGTTTCCTTGTCCCTAAACAGATTGTCTCCAATGGACTTACCACGGATAAAATTGCTTTCTCGCGCAAATCCATCATCAGGATAATCCGCCGCTACACCAGAGAGGCCGGAGTCCGTAATCTCGAGAGGCAGATATCGAAGATCTGCAGGAAACTGGCTCGAAAAGCGGTTAGTGGACCATCTTTCGAACGTGTTGACCTGGAATCCAGGGATGTTGGCCATTATCTCGGTGTTCCGAAATTCCGATACGGGGTTAAGGAAGAAAAAGACAAAGTCGGGGTGGCGACGGGCCTGGCATGGACCGAAGTGGGAGGTGAAATTCTGACTGTCGAGGTAGCGCTGATGCCGGGGGCCGGAAAACTCACGGTTACCGGCAAACTCGGTGAGGTCATGCAGGAATCAGCACAGGCAGCAATGAGTTATGTGCGGTCAAGGGCTTGGGGCCTCGGAATCAAAGCGGATTTTTATAACAAACTCGACATTCACATACACGTCCCGGAGGGCGCCACTCCCAAAGATGGACCTTCGGCGGGAATTACCATCACCACGGCCATTCTTTCAGCCTTAACTAGGCAACCTTTCCCCAACGATTTGGCTATGACGGGAGAAATTACCCTTAGAGGACGCGTGTTTCCAATAGGCGGTCTCAAGGAAAAATTGCTGGCGGCAAAACGTGGTCTGATAAAGAGAGTCATAATACCCAAAGAAAACGAAAAAGATCTCAAGGAAGTGCCCAGAATGATACGCGAAGGGATGTCTATTTTGCCGGTCGAGCACATGGATGACATACTGAAAATCGCCTTCCCTGAAATGCAGATAACAGTTCTGGACCCCGAGGCAATGGCTGAGCATCAGTCTTTCCATCTCAGACAATAAATGCTCCGTCTAACAATTCTTGGTAATCCCCT
>CAZGVM010000115.1:0-4820 GCA_964528855.1 uncultured Desulfomonile sp.
ACGAGGACAGATGGGGGATAGTTCACAGGTTGGACAAAGATACTTCAGGAGTAATGGTCATTGCCAAGTCAGTTAAAGCGCACCAGGATCTTTCTGAACAATTTAAACAGCATTCCATCCATCGTGTTTACAAGGCAATTGTTCGCGGAAAACCACAAACTGATGAAGGCTTCATAGATTCTCCAATCGGACGTGATTCCCGGGATCGGAAAAAAATGACCACCAAACCCGTCAAGGGTAGAATAGCCCAGTCAAAATGGAGAGTCCTGGAGCGTTTTCATGGTTTTGCCTTAGTGGAGATAAAGCCCAAGACAGGAAGAACTCATCAGATAAGGGCCCATCTGAACTCTATCAACATGCCTGTCCTGGCAGACAAGGTCTACGGACCCGCTACCAAAAAGCAAATCAGACAGGACAGAATACTTGCAAATCTGCTAGGAATAATTCACAGGCAGGCGTTACACGCAGCGGAATTAGGCCTGTCCATCGATGGAGAGAGGCAGACAATGCTCTTCACCTCGGATATGCCGTCTGACATGAAAAATGTCCTGGATGCTCTAAGAGAGATCCGAAGATCATCAGAGTGAGCGCTAAACAATTAATTATCCCGGGTGTTTGAAGCGGGCTATCCAATGAAGAAATACGAGGATTACACGAGAACTGTCGTCATAAAAAACAGCCGGCTGAATTTTTTTGATTGATGCTCTTTTGTTAAGTTCTTGACTACTAGTCAATATTCTTGATAGATTCATCAAGATATTATTGTAGTTGCTATTGTCATGTAGTATCGTATTTTGAACATTGCTAATTTTTACCTGGAAATCAAAAGAAACCAAGAAGATGTCAGAAATGCCGCAACCCACTGGTTTCGGAACATTAAAAAGTTAAGGAGTCCTTTCCATGAGTGACGAGTATGATGTTGAATTAAATGAAGAGCTTATAATGCTGCGTGACATGGTCCGAAAATTTGCGGCCAAGGAGATAGCGCCGGTCGTTGAAAAGGATGAGAATGAACATCGTTTTCAGCGCGAGCTTGTCAAGCAGATGGGCGAGCTTGGCCTATTCGGATGCCCGGTTCCAGAAGAGTATGGCGGCAATAACATGGGCTATCTGGCTCACGCCATAGTCACCGAGGAAATCGGACGGGCCTCCGGATCTCTGAGGGTGGCTTTCAACATGCAGACCATGGGCACTGCAATGTCGATTCTGAAGTGGGGAAGTGAAGATCTCAAAAAGAAGTATATACCGGCCTTGATGTCGGCGGATATTTTGGGATGTTTTGGAATTACCGAGCCGGACGCTGGATCCGACACCGCTTCCATGACTACCACCGCTGTCAGGGATGGTAACGAATACGTTCTCAACGGTCGCAAAATGTGGATCACATGGTGTCCCGTAGCCGACATGTGTGTAGTTTTTGCCATGACTGACAAGAAGGCGAAACACAAGGGTATGAGTGTGTTTGTCATGGATATGGACATGCCGGGTGTCTCGAGCAAGGCAATTAAGGAAAAACTGGGTATTTGGGCTTGCCCTACGGGTGAAGTGATCATGGAAGACGTGCGAGTGCCTGTTTCCAATCGCCTTGGCGAAGAAGGAGCGGGATTTGGTTACCTGATGAAGGAACTGATCAGCACGAGACTATCTGCGGCGGCCGGAGCTGTTGGAACATGTCAGGCGGCATTGGATGAAGCCATAAAATACGCCAACGAGAGAAATCAGTTTGGTCAGCCTATCGCACAGTACCAGATGGTTCAGGAAGTGATAGCGAGAATGGTTGCCGAGACAGAAGCCGCAAGGGCTTTGGTGTGGCGTTGCGCTATTCAGAAAGACCGTGGATTGGTCAACAATAACAGAGAGACCGTCCTGGCGAAATATTATGCGTGCAAGGCCGCCGACGAAGTGCCCAACCTGGCCCTGGAAGTGTTGAGCGCCTATGGGTATTCCAACGAATATCCGATAGCAAGGATTCTCAGGGATGGTAAGGTCTACAAGATACTTGAGGGCGCCACTAACATAATGAAAATGATACTGGCAACGGATGCGCTGGGCATTAAGAAAGCCAACAGGTAGACATTGTTCATTTTCATGGAAAAAGGAAAATTAATCCTGGCTCCTGCTTGATTTGGCATCTGATTTAAGGTTAGAAATGAGAGGATTGCTTTTGCGCCTTCCGAGAAAAGACGCTGGAGACGATCCTCTCAATTTTTTGTTTCAAGACATACAGGGGCATGTGCTTTTTGAGATGACATTTAAATTCTGTTTGGACAAAACTGACGACTTGACGGCTGCGAGGCTTGGGACACTAGCCACTTCACATGGTATTACATCCACTCCGGCGTTCATGCCGGTCGGCACTAGAGCCACGGTCAAAACACTCAGTTCCGACGAAATATCTGAGATCGGCTTCAATCTCATACTGTCCAACGCATATCACCTCTATTTGAGACCAGGTCACAAGTTTATGGAATCCTATGGGGGGTTGCACAAATTCATGAATTGGCCCGGCGCCATTCTAACCGATAGCGGTGGCTTCCAGATTTTTAGCTTGGCCAGGCTGAGAAAAATTACTGATGACGGCGCACTGTTTCAGTCACACATAGATGGTAGTGAGCACCTTTTCACCCCGGAACTCAGCATGTTCGTGCAAGAATCGCTGGGTTCCGATATAATCATGTGTCTTGATGATGTAAGAGGCTATCCAGTCAGCGAATCAGTCGCATTTGATGCGTGCGAGCGCACCACATTGTGGGCTAAACGTTGCCTATCAGCCAAAAAAAAGGTTGACCCTGCATTATTTGGCATAGTACAAGGATCGATGTATGAAAATTTGAGGAGGGCGAGCGCTGAGAGTCTGACTGATTTGGGATTTGATGGTTACGCCGTTGGAGGTCTGAGTGTTGGAGAACCTCAGGAACTCATGGCGGAAATGATTTCCGTCACCACGCCTCTTCTGCCTGAATGTAGTCCTCGCTACCTCATGGGTGTTGGGAAACCTTCAGACATTCTCGACGCTGTGGCTCGGGGGATCGATCTTTTTGATTGCGTCCTGCCCACCAGAAATGCAAGAAATGGGACCCTGTTCACTAGGATTGGGTCAGTCAATATAAGGAACTCAAGATATAGAGACGATCCGTTACCAGTTGACCCCGAATGTCGTTGCCCATTGTGTAGAGACTATTCAAAGGCCTACCTCAGACATCTTTTTTCCGAGCGGGAAATATTGGGTTTGCGTTTGGCTACCTTACATAACCTGACTTTCTATCATGACATGATGGAGGGAGTTCGGCTGGCTATAAAGAATGAACATTTTTTACATTTCAAGAGAAATTTTTTAGCGCGAATGGAGGAATCAGATGATTGATGTTGCCTACGCCATGGCCCAACCGGGTGGTCAAGGCGGTGGAGATCTAAACACATTAGTTCAACTCTTACCGATGGTCCTTATTTTTGCCGTGTTTTACCTACTTTTGATTCGTCCGCAGCAAAAGAAAGCAAAAGAACATAAGCAGATGCTGGAAAACATCAAGAAGGGTGATACCGTTATCACTCAAGGAGGCATTTACGGAAGGATCGTTTCAATAGAGGATCAAATAGTTCATCTTGAAATAGCAAAAGATGTCAAAGTGAAACTGGTTCGAGGCAACATCGCTATGGTAGCGACGGCTCCGACCCCTGTTGAATCCAAATCCTGAGGAGCCCAGTAGAATGATTCAGAATCTTCAGTTGCGCTTCGCCATTATTATTGCAGTCTTACTGGTGGGCGTATTCCTTGTGTGGCCTTCAATCGGCCCGGTGCCCGCATTTTGGTCGAAATACCTTCCTGATAGCCCCATTAGACTGGGACTTGATCTTAAAGGCGGACTTTATCTCGTCCTCGAGGTTCAAGCCGACAAGGCGGTTGAAGCTGTTGTTGATCAAACTGTCATGGAAGTTTCCAGTCTCATGAAAGATGAGCGGATCAGATATACAGACGTTAGCAGAGTGAACCAGACTTCTCTCGCCATCTATTTCAAGGACGCTGAACAGGCTTCTTTATTTGATCAGAAGATATTGGACAAGTTGTCGAATTTCAAGAAAATATCAGGTGAGCCTACGGACAGGGGCTTTGAAGTTCGACTGGCGATAGATCCGAAGACAGCCGAGAGCATTCAGCAAAAAGCCGTGAGACAGTCTGTTGACACTATAAGAAACAGGGTGGACGCTTTTGGTGTGGCCGAGCCTGATGTGGTAATTCAAGGCACAGACCGAATTGTGGTCCAACTCCCTGGTCTCAAAGAGGACGTCAACCGCGCCATCGATATCATCAAGAGAACAGCCCGTTTGGAATTCAGGCTAATAGACGAGAAAGGCGATCTTGAGGCTGCACTTAAAGGTGACGTGCCTCAGGGGAGCGAAATCCTTTACAAGATAGATCGTAATCCTAGTTCAGGGGCTGTCACCAGGACTCCATACCTGGTCAAGAAACAAATACTGATGACAGGTGATGTCCTGACAGACGCAAGGATGATTCCGGACAAGACCGGCCGAATGATCATAGGAATGGATTTTAACCGCACCGGCGCAGCTCAGTTTGAGAGAATCACTGGCGAACACATCCGTGAACGTCTGGCAATTATTCTCGACAACAGGTTGTATTCAGCGCCTGTTATCAAGGACCGAATTTCTGGTGGATCAGCGGTGATAGAGGGACTTTTCAGTCCGGATGAAGCGCACGACCTGGCGTTGGTTCTAAGGGCCGGCTCCCTGCCTGCGCCTGTAAAGATTCTCGAAAATAGGCAAATTGGTCCGTCCCTAGGGGAGGACTCGATACGATCCGG
>CAZGVM010000115.1:4830-10823 GCA_964528855.1 uncultured Desulfomonile sp.
CCGGAAGAAACGCCATCCTTCTGGGTATGTTTCTGATCGTTATAGGCATGACCGTATACTACAGATGGTCGGGAGTTGTCGCCAACATAGCCTTATCCCTGAATCTCCTGCTTATTTTTGCAGTGATGGTGTCCCCTGGTTTGAGAGCTACCCTCACCCTGCCGGGTTTGGCCGGAGTTGCTCTTACAATTGGTATGGCCATCGACGCAAACATACTTATTTTTGAGCGTATGCGTGAAGAGTTGCGCATGGGCAAGTCCCCGAGAGCAGCGCTGGAAAATGGTTATGCAAAGGCATTTTCCACCATTTTTGACTCCAACCTGACGACCATTCTCTCAGCCTTGCCGCTGATCCAGTTTGGAACCGGTCCGATCAAGGGTTTTGCCATAACTCTGTGCATAGGACTTATTGTGTCGATGTTTACCGCTCTATTTGTTACAAGAGCAATATTTGACTATTTCTTGCTGGTTAAAAGAGTGAAAACCATCAGTATCGGGTAAGAAACGTCATGGTATTTGCGCCCGACTGGCTTACGAAGCCATCGGGCCAAATTTAAAACGCAATTACGTTTTCGTCGGGCCAAGTGGAGGATTCACTGAAGCAGGCGCCATGGAAATGTTATTAGACTTCTAAACAAGGATAGAGACAGTGCAACTTATTCCGCCTAACACCAAGATAGACTTTATGGGTAAACGGCGTTACGCCTATATGTTTACGGCTCTGGTGATCTTTTTATCTTTTCTTTCATATCCCATAAAGGGCGGTATACAGCTCGGGATCGATTTCACGGGTGGCTTGATGATTCAGGTTCAGTTCAAGAATCCGGTCGATACCGAACACATCAGGCAGGCGTTGGAACCTGTAAGCCCGAATATGACGGTTCAGAAATTTTCTTTGGCCGGAGAGGACTATATCTTGAGAATGGAGGCGCCGGAAGAGGGCGCCGAAGTTTTTGCCAAGAAGATACAGGATCTACTCGAAACAAAATTCGGAAAGGGAACAGTCGAAATACGCGGGCTTGAGATGGTTGGTCCCAAGGTGGGCAAGGACCTTCAGGAATCCGCGATATGGGCTACCGTAATTGCCCTTGGATTGTTACTGCTGTACATGTCTGTGAGATTCACGCTGAGCATGGGGCTTGGCGCTATATTCTGTCTCATTCATGACATCATAGTAGTCTATGGTTTTTTCGTGTGGACCGGAAGGGAATTCAACCTGACCATCCTGGCAGCTATGCTGACGATAATTGGTTACGATATAAATGACACCATCGTGGTTTGTGACCGAGTTCGTGATAACCTGAAGACCATGAAGAAAAGACCGCTCTCGGAGGTGCTGAATGAATCGATCAACCAGACTCTCTCTCGAACCATTCTGACCTCCGCTTTCACCTTGCTGGTCGTTCTGGCGCTGCTTATAGTGGGAACCAACGTTTTGAGAGACTTTGCGTGGGCCTTGCTAGTGGGGCTGATCTTTGGCACATACTCCACAATTTTTGTGGCGTCTCCGGTTATACTTGCTATAGATAAATACATTCCTGTAAAAAGGGGTTGAGTCGGTTGCATTGTAGTCATCTGCCACCATTGGCGATCAGGACGAACTAGACATCTTCTTTTTCATTTTGTCTTTCCAGATTCCGGGATTGGGTTTAAAAAACAGCCCTATCCCGGACCACGCTACCGAATCCGGGTTTTCACCCTCAATAAAATGAAATGTCATCACTGTTGGGACACGGAAGAAATCTCGAGTTACTAAGACGATATGTTAAAGAAAATCGTCCTGCGCACGCGTTCCTTTTTTCCGGAAGGCAGGGTGTGGGTAAGAAAAAAGTCGCACTGGAATTTGCATGCATGATTAATTGCGCCGATTTCAATGATCACAAACAACCGCTTGACTGCAACACATGTCGTCGCATATTGACAGGCTCTCACCCGGATGTTCACTTGCACAAGCCAGTCAAGAACAGCATTCGAGTCGATGCCGTTAGAAATATCATCTCCTTTCTAAAATATCCGCCTATCGAGACAAATTTCAGGTTAGTGATCATAGATGACGCTCATCTCATGAACCGTTCAGCGCAGAACGCCCTGCTGAAGACCTTGGAAGAGCCGCCCCCCAACAGAATTATCATATTGGTCAGTTCTCAGCCATCCTCTCTGCTGCAAACAGTGAAGTCACGGCTTAGGCGCATTGATTTCGGACCCTTAAATGATGATGACCTCAGGACTTTACTCGCTGAAAATAAAAGTTTGTCCGAAGACGAGTCCCGAACCGCGTTGGCAATGGCTTCGGGTAGTATCGAGCGTGCTCTGTCCAAATCCGCCCCTCAAAACGTTCAATTCAGGCACAATGTCATTTCCGGCATCTTCAAAAAAAGCGCAAGTCCATATCAGGGACTTCTTGATCTGGCGTCAGAGGCGGGATCGGACAAAAACAGAACTGATGACTTACTCGATATTGCTGGAACGGTGTTACGCGATGCAATAATCACAAAACTTGGGACTGGAGCATCATTAATCAATGTGGATTATCTTGAGCTAATATCAAAAATAGCGGATCTCAATACCACAGACCGGCTGATGTCGGCTTATGATCATATTCTCAGTGGCGCTGAACAACTTGATTTGGATATAAATCTGAGTAAGAATCTAGTCCTCGATGTGACATTTCTTAAAATAGAGAGCATACTTCACAGAGCATGATTTGAGCAGTGCGCCGGAGTTGAAAAGCCAATGCCCAACGACCAGAATAAATCGGAAATCTCATACCTTCCAAGATCCTGGGGCCCTTCTCCCAGATCCCGCGACAAGCTTCCGAAACAAGACACGGGATGCGAGGGCAGTGTGTCATTCTTGCCTGTGGAGCCCCCAGTGGGGACTGTTCAATTCGGGACAATTGAAGCGTCCTCTATGGAACCGGTTTCGCAGGACGAACAATGTGGAGCCCCTGAAGCTGGGGCTTCGGAATCTCACCGAAGTTACCGATCAACCAAGCCTAATGAGCGGGATCAATCGGTTGCTGATGAATTGATGGAGCCGGTCTCCTGCATGGATGATATTGATACTTCGGAAAGCGCCAGCCCTGAGTTCGTTGAGGACGCCCCCGGTGGATCGGATAGTTCCGAGAGGATCACGGTAAAGGTGTGCGGAATCCGCTTTGGTTATGCGAGCAAAATTTACCATTTCGAGTCAGGCGCCATGGAAGTGGATTACGGAGAATGGGTTGTAGTTAAAACCGAGAAGGGTCTGGGCTTGGGGCAGGTTGCGCTTCCCCCCTTTGAGAAACACATACACGTCAGCCAGCTCGAAGGGCTTCGAAAGATTATACGTAAAGGTGGAAAAGTTGACCTTTACCAGAAGGAAAGATGTAGAGAAAGGGAGGCTGAGGCCAGAGCGTACTGTCTGGACAGGATCGAAGAACTTGCTCTGCCCATGAAGCTGGTGGCGGTTGAATGCTTCTTCGACGGATCCAAGTATGTTTTCTATTTCACATCCGAAGGCCGCGTGGATTTCAGGGAGTTGGTCAAACAGCTTGTGGTGAGATTCCCTGTGAGAATTGAAATGCGACAAATTGGAGTGAGGCATGAAGCCAAGATGACCGGTGGTTTAGCAGGATGTGGACAGGAGTTGTGCTGCTCGCGTTTTCTTACCGACTTCAGGCCTGTGTCCGTGAAAATGGCTAAAAATCAGAATCTTTCCCTGAATCCTACCAAGATTTCAGGTGTATGTGGTAGATTAATGTGCTGTTTGGGGTATGAGCACGAGACGTACGAGGAGTTCAGCAGGGGACTCCCCAAGGTTGGCAGGATGGTCAAGACACAAGGCGGCGATGGACTAGTGGTAAAACACAATCCGCTTGAAGAGACTATCCTGGTCAAGATAGACGAAGAAACACAAGTGGAGGTAAGGCGCGAGGACATTATTTACGAATTCGAGCCGCCTGCGTCAAAAAAGGAAGAGCAACCTCAAGCTATAAAAACAGGCAGGAAGGGTGGTCATAAAAACGCAAATGATCAGACCCCCGAAGAAGATAAGATGGATGATTGATGGCAACATGAGGGTTTGGCTGATTTATTTCCAGAAATAAAAACATGATGGTGGCATAACCTGTCGGCCCATGAAATGGGGAAGGGGGCCTTGAACAATCAGGTTCCTCTGAAGAGATCATTTACTATGAGTCTCCGGGGTTTCAGGTTGGCGCTACCGAGGACTTTTGATATATGAAGAGAGTCATACTTGGAACTGCGGGCCACATAGACCATGGGAAGAGTCAACTCGTTAGGGTCCTGACCGGCACCGACCCGGATCGTCTGAAAGAAGAGAAGCAGCGGGGAATTAGCATAGAGCTGGGCTTTGCGTTTCTTGATCTGAGCCCTGAGATTCGTATGGGCATAGTTGACGTTCCCGGACATGAAAAGTTTGTCAGACAAATGGTGGCCGGTTCCGGAGGAGTTGACATTGCAGCCTTGGTGGTTGCTCTGGATGAAGGCGTGATGCCTCAGACTGTCGAACATCTCGATATACTATCTCTTCTCGATTTGCGGCAGGGCATTGTCGTCCTGACAAAGTCGGACCTGGTTGACGAAGAACTGGCGATGCTAGCGGAGGAGGATGTTCGTGACCTTGTCAAAGGCACTTTTCTTGAAAATGCTCCAATGATCAGGGTGTCGTCAAAAACCGGTGAAGGGATAGCCGAGCTCAAGGAAAAATTACTTGAACTGGCTGTAAAGGCTGCTGCCAGGCCTGTTCACGGCCTGCTTCGTCTGCCCATTGACAGGATATTCAGTCTCAAAGGGCATGGGACTATCGTCACAGGAACATTAATATCCGGCCAACTCAAGGTCGGAGATGATGTGGAAATACTCCCCAAGGGGGTCAAGTCCTCCGTCCGATCCCTCGAATCTCACAATACTTTTGAACAGCAGGCGTTTCCCGGTGAACGTGTAGCCGTCAATTTGCGGGGAGTCGAACACGATCAGATATCTCGAGGGGATGTGCTGACCCACCCCAACAGCTTTGAACCTTCATACATAATAGATGTAAAACTGACGGCTATTTCGCGTTCCGAGGTCTCCCTCACGGACCGAAAAAAAGTGCGGTTGCATCATTATACTGCGGACGTGGAAGCCATGGTAGTGCTCCCGGACAAAAACTCCCTCGATGGAGGAGAGCAATCGGTAGCTCAATTAAGGACTTCTTTTCCTGTTGTCCCGGCTGCAGGAGATAAGTTTGTAATCCGCGCAATTTCTCCGGCCGTCACTTTGGGTGGCGGAACCGTAGTCAATCCCCGTGGCGCAAAACTCAAGGCGCGTTCTTCCAAGGTTTTTCTGGCGACAAATCGTGAGGATGACGCCGCCATTGTTCTCTCTCTCGTGAGAAGCTCAGGCCTCAAGGGGTTGACCAGAAGTGAACTTTTGGGAATGTCCGGACTCTCGGCTTCAAGGCTGGACAAAATTCTCGACAATATCAGAAATCTCAAGCAGGCTATTCAGTTTGACCAGGCAGAAAAGCGAGTCGTTCATCAGGATTATTTTGAACTCATCAAAAATAAAATCCTGGCGAAGGTCTCATCTTTTCATAAAGACCAACCGCTCAAGGACGGTATTTCAAAGCAGGAACTGCGTTCAACTACGCCGGGATCTGACAAACTGTTCAAAGCGGTCCTCGATCAGTTGTGTGGGCAAAAGGAACTTGCAGATCAAGGCGACACCGTGCGACTTTCCAGTCATAAATTGAAGCTGCATGACAATCAGGAAGAACTTCTGGACCGTTTTTACGGATTGATCAAAGAAGGTGGAGTGATGCCGCCACTAGTCAAAGAACTGCTTGAAGTCACTAAATGTGACTCAAAACAGGCCAGAAGCCTGCTGGCATTACTGGAGAAGAACAAGAAAATTACAAAGATAAACCAGGACATATATTTTGAGACAATACTGCTTAATGAGATCAAGAACAAGCTTATTGACAGGATCCGTTCTAACGGCGGAATAACAC
>CAZGVM010000116.1:0-6751 GCA_964528855.1 uncultured Desulfomonile sp.
CATGAACTCAAAACCCCTATCACATCTATCAAGGGTTTTCTCGAAACTTTGAAAGAGGGGGCTATCTCGGACCCGGAAAACGCTGTTCGTTTCCTGGATATTGCCATCAAGCATACAGACAGGCTCATAGCCATTATTGAGGACTTACTGAGTCTCTCAAGGGTTGAGCAGGACGACGAAAAAGGGGTCATATCCCTGGAAGCGGTAAAACTGTCTGACGTTTTTGGATCAGTTGACAGGGCGTTTAATCAGAAAGCCGCTGTCTCGGGCATAAGCACGCAGTACGAGGCGGATGAATCATTGGCAGCCCTCGGTAACTCAACACTGCTGGAACAGGCTTTGGGTAACCTGGTTGACAACGCTATCAAGTACAGCCCGCCCAATAGATCGGTTCAGGTCAAGGCCATCCGAAGAGGCAACCAGATAGTCATCACCGTAACCGATCACGGAACCGGTATAGCAAAGGAACACTTAGGGAGAATATTTGAAAGATTTTACAGGGTGGATAAATCGCGAAGCCGCAAAGAAGGAGGAACCGGTCTGGGATTGGCAATAGTCAAACATATCGTCGCCGCTCACAATGGAACGGTCAGCGTCACAAGCTCACCAGGGGCCGGAAGTATCTTCACGGTCATTATCCCGGCATATCAGGAAACCTCGGGAGTTGAGACGGCGTAGTAAAGAAAAAACCGGGCCCAATATGTTTTCAGGCTTGGGACATGACAGATTACGCCGACTACGCATTTAATCGTAGAGTATATACTCCTTCCTCTCTTTTTCAAATTCGCCCAGTTCACTTGCCCAATCGCTTTCCAGTTCAATGATTGAAACTCCGGAAAGGATGGCGTCCGTAATTTTCCTGTCCCCGATAATTACATCGATGGGTCGCCTGTCAAAGACGTATTCATAGGGTCCTTCAAACAGTTCGAATTCCGGACCGTGAGTCCTGGAGACGGCGCCAAGGATGGCCAGAGACGCTCGATAAGGCTTGAAAATATTACGGTCAGTTACGTGGAGCTGAAAGCCACGACACGTCTTTTTTGAAAATTTGCTGAACGTGGGCGTGAATGTTATTTCCCTGAGCGCCATTCCAGCCAGACAATCCCGATCGATGTTGCTTTTGATGGATTCGGTGTCGAAAAAAGGCGCCCCAAAAATCTCAAAAGGGCGTGTGGTTCCCCTACCCTCCGATAGCTTTGTCCCCTCCAGCAACACCTGTCCCGGATACACAAGAGCCGTATCAAGCGTGGGCATGTTCGGTGAAGGCATCGCCCAAGGCAACCCTGTCTCATCAAAATAGGCGCGCCTGGACCATCCTGTAACTTGAACAATTTCCAGATCGCATCCGAGAGTGTATTTGCCGTTATAGTAGAGCATGAGTTCACCGAGGGTCATGCCATGCCTCATAGGTATCGGATAGGGCCCAACGAAAGACTCGTATCCGGGCTTCAGAATGTTCCCCTCAACATTATGTCCGTTTATGGGGTTCGGCCGGTCAAGGATTACCACGTGTTTGCCCAGAGAGGCGCAAACCTCCATTAAATACAGGACGGTGGTGGCGAAAGTGTAGACCCTGGTCCCAATGTCCTGGATGTCCACAATGACTGTATCGATCTCCTCCAACATGCCAGGAGACGGTCTTCTTGATGATTCGTAGAGGCTGTAGACTGGAACGCAAAACCTGGGGTGGATCTCATGCGCCGACTCAATCATGTTGTCCTGCTCGGTGAGACCAACCCCGTGCTGTGGACCGAAAAGCGCTTTCAGTCGCCCTGGGTAAAGCGAACTGATCGCATCGACAGCCGGGGTTAAGTCTGAACTAATGGACGCCTGATTGTAGAGCAGGCCCAGGTTCCCTCTGTTTTTCAAAAGAGCCGGCGAGTGCAGCAGAACATCTAATCCTGTTTTTACCATGGAAAGGTTACCCTGACCGGTCCTGCTATTCCCATTTGTTTCCCCGGCCGCGCCTCAGCTCGTACGTGTTGTTTCCCCATCGACTCACTATAACGGTCCGCTCACCCGGGCCGCCGGTTACCATGTTGCTAACTATCCACGAAATCAGGCTGACAACTATTGAAGCGATGAACGCCCACCAGAAGGAATCCACATGGAAACCAGGGACAATGGAACCTACGAACATGAAGAGCAGGGCGTTGATCACCAGCACAAAGAATCCCAGAGTCACCAGAGTCAAGGGAAGTGTAAGCAATATGAGCAATGGTCGTACTAGAGCGTTTAGAATGCCCAGTATTGCAGCAGCTAGAAGAGCTGATCCGACATCATCGACTCTTACACCGGAAAAAAGTTTGGGCAATATCAAAACAGCCACAGTAATGGTCAACCATCTAATTAACAGACCAGGCATTTTTTATCCTCTCTGTCGAATCACTTAACAGGTTTCAACTCTTTTCAGATTCCTTCATCTTCCTGACAAAGGGTTCCAGCAAATCAATAGGCACGGGGAATATTGTGGTGGAATTCTTCTCAGCAGCCACCTCGACCAGCGTCTGAAGAAAGCGGAGTTGCAGGGCCGTCGGCTCCTTGGCGATGATAGCGGCCGCCTCGGACAGTTTGGCTGCGGCCTGAAATTCACCTTCGGCATTGATGATTTTTGCGCGTCTCTCCCTCTCTGCCTCAGCCTGTCTGGCTATGGCTCGCTGCATTTCAGTCGGCAAATCAATATGTTTGACTTCGACCATCGAGACTTTCACACCCCAAGGGCCGGTATGCCTGTCCAATATCTCCTGGATTTCGAGATTAACCTTCTCCCTCTCTGCCAGCAAATCGTCAAGTTCGGACTGACCACAAACGCTTCTGAGAGTCGTCTGGGCAAGCTGGGAAGTGGCATATAGGTAGTTTTCAACTTCTATAACCGCCTTTGTAGGATCCATCACACGGAAATATATGACAGCGCTTACCTTAACGGAAACGTTATCCCTTGTGATCACATCCTGAGATGGAACATCCATGGCCACGGTCCTCAGACTCACCCTGACCATTCTATCAATAACCGGTACGAGTATTATGAGACCCGGCCCCTTGTGATCTATTACCCTCCCGAGCCTGAATATAACGCCGCGCTCATATTCGTTGAGCACCTTGATAGCCATGAAAAGGAAAACTACAATCAGGATTATTACTATTCCTAACGCGTACATCAACACACCTCCTTGATTAACGGCCATTTATGGTCAAGCGCACTTGAAGATCAATTTGCTCTCATCCCCCAAAGGGCCTTCACAGTGGATCATTTGTGACAAAAACATGAAGCTCATCGACCCTGATCACCCTCACCCTGGAGCCTTTAGGTATGAAAGTGTCGGAATGAGCGTCCCAGTATTCTCCATGGAGCGCTATCTTACCTTCTTTGTCCAGATTAGTGAGGGCCACCCCGTGCTCGCCCAGCAATCCGTGTTCTCCTGTCCTTGGTTTCTTCATCAACGCCTTTACCACAAGGCCAAGCGCAAAAATGAAAAATGACGACACTGCCGCCACGGTTGGAATTATCACCGCCCAGGAGACTCTCATCGCCACCTCTCCGGATTCGAAGAGCATGACAGAGCCCAGGGTGAGACTGATTACCGCGCCTATTGTGAGCATGCCGAATGATTGAATTTTTAATTCCAGGATGAACAGAACCACTGACAGCAAGATTAACAGTATCCCGACATAATTTACCGGCAGGACCTGGAGCGCAAAGAATGATAGCAAGAGACAGATCCCTCCCGCTACACCCGGGAAAATCATTCCCGGATTGTAAAGCTCCATCATTATACCGATGCCACCTATCATCATCAGAATATAAGCCACGTTGGGGTTAGCTATGGCGTCCAGTATCCTGAACCTCATACCCGGAGTTACCCGTTCTACGCGGGCTCCGACAGTTTTCAGGATAAATTCCCTGTTTTCTTTGGTCACTTTTCGCCCGTCCAGCTGTTTAAGAAGGTCTGGTATGGAATCGGCCACCATATCTATTACATTTATTTCAAGGGCTTCCCTGGAAGTTATGGATACGCTCTCCCTGATGGCCTTTTCGACCCAGTCGGCGTTACGGCCCTTGCGGATTACTATTCCTCTAATATACGCTGTCAGATCGTTGATAATCTTTTCCGACATGGAAGGATCAATTTCCTGTCCTCCGCCACCGACAGGATGCGCTGCTCCGATGTTAGTCCCGGGGGCCATCGCCGCCACATCAGCGCAGACCGTGATCAGCGCCCCGGCTGACGATGCCGATGAACCGCTCGGCGCAACGTAAACAACCACCGGTATTTTGGCGTTGATCATTTCCTTGATTATTGTCTTGGTGGTGGTCACCATTCCGCCAGGAGTGTCCATCCTTATGATCACCGCTGCGGCGTTCTTGCTCTCGGCAAGCTCGATACCCTTGATGATATAGTCCAGCAATGCAGGATTGATGGTCCCGTCGATCTCAAGCTGATATACAATTTGGGTAACCGGGGCGTCCTGAGCCGACAGTTGAGAAACACCGGAATAAGCCCCCAAAACTGTCCCGACAATCAGCAAACAAAAATAGAATAGTAATCTGAGTCTTTTCATTTTTTATTCCCCTGCCCTCGGTAATGGCAGATTCAGCAGTGACATCACCTGCTTCAGATCATCCCATGCCAGGCCTTTGTATTTTCTGTCGTTGGGGCCCTGTCGTACCAGGAATGACGGGTGGAAGGTCGGCATGACCGGAATGCCGTTTTTATCTATGAACTTGCCCCTGTAAGCGCCCATAGGGCCCTGAAGGCCGAACATCGATTTCAACGCAACCCTGCCCAGGGTCACTATGGCTTCAGGCTGAATGGCCGAGATCTGAGCTTCCAGAAATCCTATGCAATGCAGAACCTCGTCTTCCTCAGGATCGCGATTTTTCGGCGGACGACACTTCACAATGTTTGCAATGTAGACATCAGATCGGTCCAACCCCATGGCGGCTATCATCTTTGTCAGTAACTGGCCCGCCTTTCCCACAAAAGGCCGACCGGCGACATCTTCATCCCTGCCGGGCCCTTCACCGATGAACATCAGGCGGGCATCCGGATTACCTTCACCAAAAACGATATTGGTCCTTGTCTCGTGCAACTTGCATCTCTGGCAGTCGCCCATTTCATCGCGAATCTTTACCAGACCGTGTATTTCTGTTTCCAGTTTTTCCTCCGGAACGAACGCATACCTCAGTCCAGAGTCTATCTGTAACTGAAGATAGCTCTTCAAGGCGTTCAATGTTTCTTCAAGTTCACTGGACATGGCATCCCATACACAAAATCATCTTTTCGGGCAGGATGTCCGTCACATCTTTGAATCATCGGTCAAAGCCGAACTTTCATCAAGTATTCTATCAGCCACCTGCTCTTTTGTCATGAGACCCAACTCGATTTGGCGTCCGGTCCTAAATATAAGTTTAACTATGTTCGTGTCACAGTCAAAACCTGCTCCGGGTTGGGTCACATCATTCAGGACTATTAAATCGAGGTTCTTGGAAACCAGTTTAGACATGGCGTTTTCAAGCGGATTCGAAGTTTCAGCCGCAAACCCTACCAGAACCTGCCGATCCTTTTTTTGCGCTCCAAGTTCTTTCAGAATGTCTGGATTTCGTTTGAGTCTGATTATGCCATCGAACCTGTCCTTCTTGATCTTGGAATCCTGGACGGTCTCTGGGCAGAAATCGGCTACTGCCGCGGCCTTGATTATGATGTCGCATGCTGGAGCCAGCTCCACCACTTTTTCCATCATCTCTGCGGCGGTTTTCACCGGAAAATGTTCAACCCCGATGGGAACGGGAGCATTCATGGGCCCTGAGACAAGTCTGACCCCGGCTCCGCGTAAATAGGCCCGACGCGCCAGCGCTACCCCCATCTTGCCGGATGACTTGTTGGTTATATAACGCACAGGGTCCAAAGGTTCCTGAGTCGGGCCTGCAGTCACCAGGATGGTCAATCCGTTCAAATCCTTAGGGGTCAGCGCATGCTCTACCTGCGAGAAGATTATCTCCGGCTCTGGCATCCTCCCGGAGCCACTCCAACCACACGCCAGGAATCCCGAATCCGGCGCCATCACCTGGAAGCCCAGTAACTCCAGCTTTTTCAGGTTCTGTTTCACAACACGGTTCTCGAACATGTTCACATTCATGGACGGACAAATGATGACCGGACATTTCAGGGCCAGAATTACTGTGGTGAGCAGATCGTCCGCTATCCCGTTGGCCATTTTCCCGATAAAGTTTGCGGTGGCTGGAGCTATCACAGCTATGTCCGCTTCATCTGCGAGTTTGATATGCTCTACCGATGGCTCACAGGGGCTATCCCACATTCCGGTGTGGACCTTATTCCCGCTCAGGGTGGCCAGCGTCAGTGGTGTGACGAAACTGGCTGCGTTTTGAGTCATCACGACATTTACGTTCATCCCGGCAGTTGTTAGCAGCCTCACCAACATCGGAATTTTATAGGCGGCTATCCCACCGGTTACCCCAAGCAAAACGGAACTACCCATCAAGTTATCCTCCGATGATCGGCTCATCTAATATCAGGACCATAAAACCAGATTGTCGAAAAGGCAGGCAACATACTTTCATATTAAGTAGTTCTTTTATATCAACGGGGGCAAACCCTGTCAATCAAGGGACATCCGGTAACTGTCCGCCCCGTATCACCAACAACAGTCGATACAGCTCCATTTAATTCCGGCCGACCAAAAACACCGCGGTCATCAACCGCATCTGGGCGGAAGTCTAAGCAGGAAACGA
>CAZGVM010000116.1:6761-10465 GCA_964528855.1 uncultured Desulfomonile sp.
TTGATAAAAACAGCTTTAAATGTTAGGGAATTAGGGTATCAGGCAATTGTTACGGGACACTATGCGATCCTCTTCCAAATACATATTTACCATAATTCTCGTTTGGGCGCTGGCCATAATTGTTGTGAACCCGTTGGGAGAATTCATGGTCAATGATGATCATGCCTTCATAAAGAATCTGGAGACCCTGGCTCAGGATGGTCGGCTCGGTCCAACGGGCTGGGGGCCGGCGCATGCATCTGGGGGACCTTCCCTGATTACTCATCTGGTATGGGGACTTCTCTTTTCGAAACTGTTCGGGTATTCAGTCACAGCATTGCGTTTCTCCATACTGTTTCTGGGAATACTTGGATCAGTCGGAATTTTTCTAATAATAAATTCTCTCAGAATTCCCAACCGGATTGGCTTCATTGCGGCGTTAAGCGTCATGTTCAACCCCTTGTATTTTTCCCAATCCTTCACTTTCATGAGTGACATAACATTCACCTGCATCCTTATATTCGCCGTCTATTTTCTCAACCTCGGAGTGAAGCGCTCTGATACGGGCCTGCTGGTCCTTGGCCTTGTCTTTTGCCTGGCTGGAATGCTCACGAGACAGCTCGCCATAATACTGCCGACAGCCTTTGTCATGACAGCTCTACTGGGTTTCACCGGCCGCGGATTGTCCAGGACCAGGGCCACGGTTTTGACCCTGGCGCTCGTCATGGTTCCCTGGCTGGGATTCGAACTACTGATGTCCTGGCTTGGAAGCTCTCCGATCACCAAGCATCAGAAGTTGTATGATCTGTTGAACTACCCTCTGACCAAGGGATTTCCTGACTACCCTCTGTTTGTCGCCGGCCAGTTCTTTCAGAGCGTGCTCGGATACACCGCTTTTCTGGTTTCTCCATTGATAGTCATCCGCTTTGATAAATATCGCCGGAATAGACCATTCAGAATTTTCTTTGTGGTGACGACCCTAACATTTGTCCTTATGGAGATTGCCATAATAACCGGAGTCATCACTCCGCCCATCCTGTTCTCACGAAACGTGATTTACAACATTGGGATTGGACCTGTTTTACTAAAAGACATCTACATCCTTGGTGTTCCGAGAACCTGGGCGTTGACGCCGGTGATGTTTTATATTCTGGCCTGGTGGACTGTTATCTGTGTGGGCGCACTCGCAGCGATGATCTTTAATTTCGTGACCAAAACCTTCAGGATGGTAAATTCTGAAGAACAGGATACGGACGGTTTTGTTTCGGCGCTGACCCTCATATCGGCCGGCTTGTACGCTGTCATAATTTCACTGACCGATTTGCATGATCGCTACATCATCCCATTGTGCGTACTTATGGTAATCTGGCTTTGCTCTTCAGCCGGAGCCTCATCACTACGAAACATTTCGACAAGGCTGACATTAACAGCCTGCACGCCTTTGTTGCTTATGGCCGTTTTCTCCGTCGCAGCAACCAGGGATTTCATGGAAATAAGACGAACAGTGGAGAGTGCCAATCATTTCGTCGTAACTGACCTGAAAGTCAAGCCGTGTGAATTTGATGGAGGTTTTGAATTCAACGGCTACCATTGTTACAATGTTAATCACCGGGTCAAAGATGGCCATAGCTGGTGGTGGGTCAACGACGAGAATTATGTTGTCACTCTGGGGGAACTACCGGGTTACACTACCGTAAAGATGTTCCCTTTTAACAGGATATTTGGACCAAATGGAAATGTTCACGTGCTTAAACCGCTTTGACTGTTTGTCAGTTCAGTAAGACCGGTCCATTTGAGCCTCATTTTATAGGTTCATGTCGCAGACCCTTGCGTATAATTCATGAAACTCAGGCCTATCAGTATGTGAAAGAACCAACTCACGTGTGGGTGATAGATGGAATCCAGCACCATTGACTGCATTAGAATTGCCAGTATGGGGAGCAACAGCGCCAGTGGATGAGGGTAGAAATCCGCCGGCTTTTTCCATGCGGACCGGAGAAGTAACATGGTCAGCGACAAAACGGCTGTGACATATATCAGGGTGAACGGAAATCCAAAATCCGCCAGCATGCTCAGTGGAAGATTATCCGAAGTTGTGACAACTTTGGTCCATTCCACAAATTTTTCTTTCGTGTAGAGAGGGTGCTTGACAACATAGTTCTCAAGAAACTTCTCCCTGGGACTTCGAGCGCCTATTCCGAAAAAAGGATGTTCAGCCGCAATGTGAGTTGAGAAGAACAGGTTCTCATACCGATAGGTAAAGGATTGACTGTCCAGAGGCAAATCCTTCTGGATACGTTCCGCAAAAATGGCCGTCATAATTGAGCTAAGCGCCAAAAGAGCCAGGAGAACGGCTCTCACCTTTCTTGATTTCCAGAAAAATGCGCAGGATATAAACAATAGGATTATGGGAAAGACCGGAGCTGTTGAGACCTGTCCCCACACCAGCATTACCACAAGGCCTGCGTAGGCCATCATCAACATGATAGCCCCTGAAGTGACCGATAAAGCACTGGCCGCTGCGATGAGCGCCATTGGAGCAAAGGACAGCATGAGGATTCTTGAACACACGGGATGAGGATTCACGTCAAGCAGAATATGACCGGTGACTCCTTTGACTAACGCTATGAAAATCAGTGACACCACGCAGACAAGAAGTCCTGAACAAAAATACACAAACAGTTTCCTGGCGTTTACCGAATTAAGCAAAAACCTTGAACTCCAGTAACCGCCCAGGCCTGACGCAAGTATGACAAATGTCCTCCAGCCGGAGCTTGCAGGAGTTGCGCTGAGCGCAGCGCTGCCAACAGCGAAAAAAACCAGCAGAATAGTGACCGCAATCTCCAACGGGTTGATCCTTATTCCGCTCCTTGGACACAAGGTCCACACCGCTATCAGGGTTAGAGTGCAGAGCATACCGGAAAAAACGTTGGCCCGTTCCCCATCGATCACCACTACATACGGCCACAAGAAAGTTAACTGGATGCAGGTAATAACAAACAGGACAGGCGCAGCGTAATCTCGACATGATGCTGTGATTCTGGAAAGCAATTGGCCTCCACACTTCCAGGTCCGCAATATATGCAAACTTACCATCACGGATCAAAACAAAATTGATGGCGCATAATTCAAGCCTTGAATAAGCTGCAAACTATCCGTTATCTTACCACAAAAAGGGCCACGCCTGTTAGAAACTAACGCTCACGGCGACTAAATTCTCGAGCGGCGTAATAATTACCGGAAAATATTACATGAATGACCTACCGACACTACGCCGGCTCACCCCTTCCAATGTTGCACGGAACACCCCGAAAAACCGAAAGCTTTGCTTGACAAGCGCAGACAACAGGTGTAGACATACGGGTTATACTTTATGAGAATAAAGTATCACGACCTCGTTCCCGGTATGCGCCCATAGCTCAGCTGGATAGAGCAACGGACTTCTAATCCGTAGGTCAGAGGTTCGAATCCTCTTGGGCGTACCAAAGAAATCAATAAGTTATCGACCTCTGACCGGTTTCAGATTTTATTTTGCTGCACCCTTGCTGCAGTGCGGAATGACTTTTCCCTTTTATCTTACTTGTTCTGATAATCGTGACGTCTTTCACTTAGCATCATCCGGGTCATCTGTTTTCATCGACCAGGACGATATCGGGCAATTGTTTATCATACGATGTGCGCACTATTACTTGGAATCATTGCTGACCATAATTGTTTAGTCACTG
>CAZGVM010000117.1:0-10458 GCA_964528855.1 uncultured Desulfomonile sp.
CCTTCAACATCTCTCTCACAAACAACCGATTTCCTGTCAGCCGAAACTTCGATTTTCGTTACAAGCGTGATCTGGGGAATCTGCAGTAATTCTGCCAAAATGGCTCCAGTTTCTCCCAAGTCGTCGTCAATTGCCCTATGTCCACAGAAAATTATGTCGAATTCGAGCTGTTTGGCGACTGCCGCCAGTGTTTGAGCTATGCAATACGGGTCTGCCTGATTAAGCGCATCGTCACTTACCTGAACGCCCTTGTCCGCGCCCATGGCTAAGGCTGTTCTCATAGCCTCGACTACGCGGTCTGGACCCAGTCCGACTATCGTGACGTCTCCGGCTTTGAATTTCTCTTTGATACGAAGAGCTTCTTCCACGCTGAATTCGTCGTAGGGATTAATCACATATTTGATTCCGTCAGTCACAATTCCCAACCCGTCGGCCGTCACCTTGATTTGGGTTTCCGTGTCAGGAACCTGTTTTAAACACACCAAAGATTTCACTGTAAAATCTCCTTTCCAAATGTATCCTGAGAAAACAGGCTTACAAAAATATTCTGTGAACAGGATGGGCTAGGTCAGCCAATCTGACATCAATTGAGCCCCCCTGGGGCAGTCAGAAAATAGAATGAACACTTGATCCATGAAGTTTTTTTCTGGCAATTCATCAACTGATCGTCAATCCGAAAATCAATTATATAACATATCGCTAATCTTGACTATTTTGTTTTTAAAAAAATTGATTGCTTTGTCAATCTATTTAGAGTCTGGATTAACAATTAAAACGCCGGTCAGGTACGCATGATAGCTCAACTCTGGTCGGCGCTGCAAAAAAATGTAGTTGAGAAAGACTAATTAGAGGCCATTTTCCTCTCAAGTTCGTTGATTTCCTCCTGTATCTTCTTTTTCAAAGCGGAGTCTGTTTCCATGGGAAGGGCCATTTTATACCAACGCAGGGATTTGGAAAGGTCCCCTTTTCTTCGAGATATGAAGCCCAAATGTTTAATAGCCATCAGATTGTTAGAATCCTGCGCCATGATGCTTCCCAAATCCTTGATAGCCTCATCGTAACGACCAAGTTGCTCATATATGAAGGCTCTATTACCGAGGGCGCTGATCATCTTGGGATTGAGTTCGATGATGCGATCCAGGTCCTGCAGCGCGTTTTCGTGCTCTCCCGTGTCGAAAAAGACTGCCGCCCTGTTGATCAGAGCCTGAGTATTCGAACCATCGAGATTTACGGCCTTGGTGAAATCCCTGACGGCGCGTGGAAAATCTCCAATGAGTCTGTAAGCCATGCCGCGTGTCATGTACGATTCGTCCTGATTTGGATCAAGTTTTATGGCCTTGTCCAGATCTGAGACGGCCTTGTCGTATTTCCCCTGAATCAAATACACCCTGGCACGGTTTAACAACGCATTTGAATTCCTGGCCGAAGCCTTGATGGCGGCATCCAGGTAGGTCAGAGCCTGGTCATATTGGCTCAAATTGGCCTTCTGGACTCCGGCCATGTCCAATTCTATCGATTTTTGGTCGTCAGCCTGTGATGGCCCCTTTTTGGAGGTTGGAGCAGCGAAGCCCACTCCAGGTAAGGGTAGTAGAAAAGAGGCTACCAGTAATAACGCAACAATTTTAGCATTCATGTTGTTCAACGACCTGTCGGGATGTCATTATTGGCTCGTGTAAGCGTTGAGCCTGCTGATGGAGCAGCGTCCTTCAGGAAAAAACCAAAGAAGTCCTTTGTGTAGCTGTCGTCATATCGATTGAGGGTATAGTTGGCCTGCTCAGGGGATAATTTGGCTTTTCTGACCATGTTTCCAAAAGTGTCCCGAATATAGAGGTTAGCCACAATGTTGTCGGGATTGGCGTCGGCGTGCATGCCACGATCGCAGCCCGCCAGGACGAGGGCCTTGGCGAGATCTTTAGAGCCAATGTGGTGGCCGATTGCAAAAACAAGATTGCCGTCTTTCCTGATGCCAAATGCGCTTCTGTGAGCTACGTACCAGAAATGCTTGCCGTCTAGATCCTTACCTCCGCCACCGAGCAGGAAACCCAGACCGATTTCAGAGTCCTCAACACGACCCCGCCTCATGACAGACTGAACAACCATGCCATCTTTCACAATAAGATAGCTAAGCTGCCTGGCGTCCTGTATTAAAGGAACGGGAATGTCTTCTGTCCATTCCCTGACGTCAACTGACCCATCCTTGTACACAATCAGGGAAGCCATGCCATCGGTCATGGAATAAACAGGGCGGCCCCTGAAGATGGCCCCGGCCCCCTTCGAGTGTCTTTGCATCCACATGGCGTTTGTAACAGCCAGGATCTTGGAACGAAGGTCATTCTCAACCTCAGAATTCCCTTTCGACGCCGCAGGTTCCTGCGAACCAACGTAGTAGCGCATGAAAGTGAGATTCATGTCTATAACCATCATGTAGACCACGGCGTTTGGGAAATCTACACTCGGCCTGTAAAAAGTCTTGTAAATGATGGGGCGTCCCTGGTTGTCGCGAGGAGATCCGGACGACTCCCATATTCCCTCACCCTGCAATGCCGGTGAGGTGTAGAGAGGCTTGATGTTGTCCAGGCGAAGCATGTCGAGAGGATCCCTGGTCAAAAGGTTGAATTCGCCTCTCTCCGGCAGGATGACAGTGTCCGACTGTATGCCCCCGGCAGGCCCATTCGGTGTCTTGTCTACACCAGACTGATTGCTGTCTCTGGCCCCTCTGCTGACTGAACCAACCCCGGAAGAAGTCGATTTTGTTGTCGCTTGAGCCAGAAGTTGTGCTCCCTGTCCGGATTGCTTAAAGTCCTGCGAATTGGCACAAAAAGCTGATCCAGATATAAAGCAGTAAATACAGGTAATTATGGCTATAAGCCCAACAGGTTTTCTCAACAAATTTACCACCCTCTGAAATAAGGATTAAATATATCACAACTGTAAAATAGCTATATTTCCTCCTATGATATAACAATTAGGGATATTTTTCAATATTAAATGCTCTTAATTGGAGTGCAACAGGTATGGTCCAATAGTATCAACATATTGAAAAACTTGTTATTTAGTTGATTTTATGGCCCGCTATGCTAATTCTTTCGTCTATATGCGTGAAAGGATCGGTTGCTGCATGTTGATGGTTACTGTTTGTAAAAGGGGTTAAAAATCCACGAGACACTCACATTGAGGAGTTGTCATGAAATCGGCAAATTACGGTTAGCCATAATGGCTTCCAACACGCTTCCAGAGATTGTCCTGGCTTTATCTGAAATTGTGAAGCAGTGAGGACGTTGTGAACGAGGATCAATGTCCCCAATCTTAGCATGTCTGACTACCTGCGAGCCTGATCGGAGGATTCCCCGCAAGATTCCCGAGATTTGAGCTTCGATGGGAATGTTGTTGATGGAGGCCACCAGACTGCCTTTTTCGATTTGGTCCCCAATTTCGAAAAATGTTTCCAGGACTCCGTCCAAGGGCGCACGCAATACCCTGTTGTGGGTTTGTCCCATGATGTCCCCGGGTTTGCCTGTGTTGGGGGAGGTTGGCCCACTGATTATTATACGACCCAGGTCGTGTCCTCTGTCGGTCTCTATTAGGCAGTGACAATCATCTCCCGCTTTAAATCCGGGTCCCAGAGCTATAACAAGCCGAGCGTCATCAATTTTTGTCCCGGTGTTCCTTTTGGCAAGCACTGCATCTATCAGTGTGTCGGGTTGGATTTCATGAAGAATGGCGCAGTCAGGATCGACGATTACCGCTATTCTTGAGTCTTTCCATATTCTGGTTACATCTCCGGCGGCGCCTGCCAGGATAGCCTCCACGGATTCTACTGTGGCCTTCCCGTTAAATACAGCCTCGCTGAAAGAAACCATTCGCCTCACTGCAAGTGGAGCGTGCGTCTCCGTCATCACTATCCTGGAAAAACCGCAGCGCCAAAGGCGGTGACCTATGGCGCTGGCTATCTCTCCAGAGCCTCGAATCAGTATGGTCAAAGAAGACATGAAGGCATGGTCCAGTCAGAAGTTGTCAGGCGCCAAACTCTTTCATTACCTTGACGAGAGTTTCCTTGGGGACTACACCGAAGAAAGAGCCTTTGACTTCGCCATCCTTGATCACGAAAATGGCGGGTATTTTCGTAATTCCAAATCTACGCGCTATAAGGTTTTTGTCGGTGTCAATTCTGCCTATCACTGCTCTGCCTTTTAATTCTACCGCCAGTTCCTCCAATATTGGATCCAGCATTCGACACGGGAAGCACCAGTCGGCGTGAAAGTCAACCAAAACGGGTTTACTCTTCGAGGCTTCCATCACTTCCTGTTCGAAAGTTTCATCGGTAATATTTTTAACATGTTTTACAGTTTTCTGAGGTTCAGGTTTCGAGACGAAAGAACTGAGCACAGGAATAGGAGTTCCGCTCTGATGCAGCGACCAAAGAACAATCGAAGCGCCCATGATGACGAATATCGCCACAGACAAAGCCACTATTTGGGATTTTCTCATCTCTCCTCCGACAGAGGTTTTGATATACCAGCAATCGTATTCAGGTACACAAAGTTCAAGATCTGAAATCATCAAAACCTTTGCATACCGTCTTCGAAACCTACAAGAGAATCATCCTACAATTTTAGAATAGATAATACAATTTTACCCATTTTTTTCAGACCTCAAATAGGCGACCAGATATTTCTTGGACACCAAACTCATTATTTCCCTTTCAAAGCTTAAAAATAATGATTCATTAGACAAGACTGACAGGATCAACATCGATTGAGATGGTCATTCCGCCGGCTCTCAGTAAGTCCTCGGAAAGCAGTCTCCTGGCAAGATTTCTGACAAAAGTACGATTTTGACTCTTGAGGACAATTTGCCAGCGATGTTTTCCAATAGCCTTTTTTCGAGGCGAAGGCGCCGGTCCAAGAATGGCGACCGGTTCTTGGGAGATTTTTAAACGTCTGCAATGCGCCCCAATCGAAATGGCTTTTTCTTCAACCTTTTTCGAATTGGGACCCTCTATTCTAATTAGTATAAGATGACCGTAGGGGGGGTAATGCAACTCGCGACGCATGGCTGAATCGAGTTCGAAAAATGCACTGTAATTGTGTGTAGCAGCCATTTGGATTGCATAATGATCGGGGTCAAAAGTCTGCAGCAAAACCTTGCCGGCCTCGGACTCCCGACCCGTACGGCCTGAAACCTGCACAAGAGTCTGAAAGGTTCGTTCCGAGGCCCTAAAATCGGGAACATGAAGCGAACTATCGCCGCAAAGAATTCCAACCAGGGATATTCCTGGAAAATCATGTCCTTTGACTATCATTTGAGTGCCGGTGAGTATGTCTATCTCTTTGTTTTGAAATCTCCTGAGAATGTCATTCAAACTGTCCCGCTTTTGAGTCGAATCACGGTCTAGGCGCTCGATTCTGGCGTCCGGAAATATTTCCGCAAGAGATTCTTCCACTTTTTGGGTTCCTACTCCCGAAAAGACCAGTTTTTCACTGGAGCACTCGGGGCAGGTCGGGGGAGCAATCCTGGAATAGCCGCACATGTGACATCTAAGGTCATGATTCTTCTTGTGGTGAGTCAGGCTTATGTCACAATTTGGACATCTCATGACCGTTCCACATGACGAACACTGAGCCAGCGTGTCAAATCCGCGACGATTGAGAAAGAGCGCCACTTGTCCCTTCTCCGCTAGGGTTTTGGCAATGGCTTCGACAAGATTCGGGGTGAGAAAATTCTTTCTCTTTTTAATCGGGAAAACAGTTTTCAAATCAAGGACCTCAGTTTTTGGCAATGGTCCGCCATGAGGCCTGGAAGGCAGGTCCATTTTAATAATTTTTCCGCTTCCTGAATTTACGAATGTTTCGAGTGAAGGTGTTGCGCTTCCGAGTATCACGCAGAGGTTTTCAAGTTTACCTCTGACCAGGGCAAGGTCTCTGGCATTGTAGGTGAATGAGTCATCCTGCTTGTAAGAGCTGTCGTGTTCCTCATCAACCACGATAAGACCGAGATCAGGGATAGGTAAAAATATGCCCGACCTTGCGGCAATAACTACCATGGCGTTTCCTGAAGCGATTCTACGCCATTCATCCAGGCGTTGGGAATCGGTAAGTCCGCTGTGGTAAAGTCCTATCCCGTATCCAAACCTTGAGATGAATGTGCGGGCAGTCTGTGGTGTCAGAGCTATCTCAGGAACCAGTGTCAGAGCCCTCTTGCCCATGCTGAGCGTTTTTTCAATCGCGTTTAGATAGACCTCGGTTTTGCCTGAACCGGTCACCCCATGCAGCAAGAATGGCTCATAACCACCGTTTCCAATGGCTGCGTTAATTTTTTCCACCGCAGACTGTTGAGCTGCGGTAAGACTTAATTTATCCTTGTTGTCATTTGCCGGACGGTCGGACTGAAGCAGATCGGCAATTCCCGTTTTACCGATACGATTACGTGGGGTCGATATTCTCTCCTCTATGATGAACCAACCATTGGAAGATGCGTCTTTCATGAACTTTTTGTCGGTCTCCGAGACGAGACCGGAGATACGAACAGCGCCCGTTTTCAGAAGTTTCTTCAAGGATGGGAGCCGGGAGGTTTCGCTACATTCTTTAAGGTATTCTCGTCCTGATGGAGTGAGTATTGCCCATGGTTTGGACTTTTTATCCGAACCGGGTGGTAGAGCAGTTTTGATCGCCAGACCAACAGGCGCCATGTAATAGTCCGCTGCCCAATTGAGCAGGCGCCATAAGCGTTCATCAAAGTAAGGAGGTTCATCCAGTATCTGAGATATTTCTTTCAGATCACCCGGTTGGCCTTGGACCGCTCCAAAACCGACAACAAATCCTGCGCGAACCTTGTTCCCGAAGGACGTCAGGACCCTGGAGCCAATGGTCAACTTTCCGACATCCGTTCTGGAAACGTGGTAGGAAAAAACCCCATGCAAGGGCAACTGAAACACTATTTGGACTGTCTCGAGATCTTTGGCCATGTTGAGTTGCTGATTTTCCCCGGATGTCTGTCAGGTAGGACTGGAGCGCCATGCCCCTTGAGGCCAATTGTTATTTCAATGATTCGCGTCCTTGTCTGAACGTAAAGAAGTGTCGTTTACACTAAACAGAGGCTAAGGTCAAATGCAGGATCTTTGACTCAGAAAGGATTTACCACGACATACCTGTCAAGGTTGGTAAAATACAAACCCGCCTCAGCCACCGATTCTTCCGTCATCTCAGTCCATGATTCACAATAGCCTTTTATCTGTGGCTCATACATTTTGACCATGTGATCGAGACGGTATTCGGGGACCCTGTCGCTTTTGTAATCTACTATTACCCACCCTGACTGATCCCGAAAAACAAGGTCCATAACGCCTCGAATGATCCTCTTTTTTTGGCCGCCAGAGTCGTCGTTTTTACACAAAACGAAAGGTAACTCGACAAATTTCTCTTCCGCGGCCTGAGCTCGTTCCCAAATGGTAGAGCGTGCAACCCGTTTGACTACCTCAATTGCCTCTAACCACAGATCAGGAGACAGCTCTGTGGATGGAAGCGTGACAGCCATGAATTGTTCGTCGGTGATCCCTGGGTTGGTCATCATCGCCTCCAGCATGTTGTGGATAGCTATGCCCCATTGAGTGCCATATTCGCTTCTGGAATAAGAAACTTTTTCAGCGCCGGGGAAAAAGGACCTTGCCGGACCGACTTCGTAGGATGGTTCAGAAACTTTTGAAAAACGTGTTGGTATTATTTGTTCAAAGGATGACACGTCACATTCATTGATGGAAACTGTGGGAGTCTGTTCGAGTTTTTGGAACCCATGATGCTTAATTTCCCTGGCGTCTCCGATTCGGGGATTGAAAAATGCCCATAAATTCCTGTTGGCGTTCTGGGGACGGTTTGAGACGACCATCATTGAACCCGCTCTTGTGGCCGCAACATATTTGAGCCGGAGTTCCTCCGCGGTCTGGAATACCTGCTCTTCCTGCGCCAATGAGTCCCAATCTTTTGGCACGGCCAGAATCTTTTGTTGTGATGAACCCTGAACTTTGGCCGATATGAGGATGTACCCCCAGGTTTCATTTTGTGATCTGTCAATCCGCAAAGTAGGCTTTTGGTCGTACTTTCCGGTCGGGTCTGCCAGAAAAACCACTGGAGATTCCAGTCCCTTGGCTTTGTGAAGGTTCATAATCCTCACGGCCGACTTTCTCTTGGGCATTACCGGTATGGAATCGCTCTTTCGCTTTCCGTAGGCCAGGGTCTCGATTATTTCGACGTAATCTTGAACTGTCCACAACGATGCTTCGGCGTCTCTCAGGATTTCAATGGTCTTGCTCAAAGCTCCAGCCGATGTGCTGGGACTGGAGCCGATTGAGGCAAGAAGCTGGATCCCGCTGTCAGAGATGATAAATTCCAGGGCCGGGATTACCGGTCTGCTGGTCAAGAGCTGTGAGTAATGGTTGAGCCTGTCAAAAAAACCACTCAACTTCCTGCGAAATTGTGGCTCCAGGGCTATCGGAATTTCTTGCCTGATATTGAATTCTCCTCCAGCCACAATGAAATCGTACAAATCCCTGTCACTTGCTCCAAAAAGTGGTCCGCGCAGCGCAGCGACCAGGGCCATGGAGTTGTAGGGCTCGGTCACGGCTTTGAGCAAGGTATAAAAGTGGAAGAGTTCAGGAACTGAGTTTAGAGACCCACCTCCAGTCACCTCAGTGGGGATTCCCAATGTGTTCAGTCTTTCATTATAAGTGGCTATATTCCTCATTGTCGGGGTGATGATGAGGAAATCTTCCGGACGGACCCTGCTGGACAGACCTGCCTGGATCTCACCGGGAGTCCTGTTCACGGACAGTTCATTTGAAATCCCGTGATTGATGAATGCGGCTATCATTTCCGATTCGTATTTCACGATTTTTTCTGTGTTTGACTGCTGTTTCGCTATCGGCAATTGCCGGATACCCTCAAGATCCGCTTCCTCAGAATATGGACGTCCTTTAAGAAGAGGAATATAATCTGGGGATGCAAAATCAGGATAGCGCCTGAATTCATGGTTAAATGAGTCGTTGATCCAGTCTATAATGCTTCCGACTGTCCGGAAATTGCTGGAAAGATGGACTACCCGTCCGCCGCTGGAATGGATGATTTCCTTCACCCGATTGTAAGTGATTATGTCGGCCCTTCTGAACCTGTAAATTGACTGTTTTGGGTCTCCCACTACGAAAAGAGAACCGGGAGCAGGATTCAATTTTTTCCAGTCTGTCTGCGCAAAATCCTCGGAAGTCAAATAAAGCATGACCTGAGCCTGAATAGGGTCGGTATCCTGAAACTCATCGACCAGTATGTGGGAATAGGTGTCCCTGAAGTAACGACGAATTTCCGAATGGTTGCGAAGTAATTTTGAAGCGTTGAGTAGCAAATCCTGGAAATTCAGTTTTCCAGCCTCCGCTCTGAGACGGTCGTAATAACCGACACCGCCCATGACGGCACGCAGTAAAGGTCTGTAGAGATACTCCTTCCATTTTTTAACTAAAGGCCCAGAAACGTTCTCTCTGAAATGATTCCAGTTTGCAAGCTCTTCATCCAGTTTCACCGGGGTAGTTTTCCATAATTTTTGCAAAGGTTTTACACTGGAAAGAAATTCTTCGAAGACAGCAACAAAATCGTGTGTTTCTCTGCGGTGTAGCGCCTGCCGGAACATCAGCGGAATTCTGCGATATTTCGGGATAAGTGTATCATTTCCCGTCTGGTGTGGGAGATCAGCGCAGACAGCCTCCATGTGGGAGCAATATTCTTCCAGTAGGGGCAGGCTCTTGTCAAGATCGGGAGGGTCCTCGGCAATCACCGGCCAGTTTTCCACGTCCGGATAATCGCAGATTGTCATGAAAGATGGCTCAAGTTCGCCTATCTCAACTCCCAAGGATTCCAACTCCGCCAGAACCTCAGAATCAGACCTGTAAAGATCCGAGATATAACCACGCCATGCAACCTGCCGCAACTCAGCGTCTTCCTCTTCGTCTATCTCGACAAACTGAATATCGACTCCGGCTTCGATTGGTCGCTCCCGTAACATTTGCCCGCAGAAAGAGTGAATGGTTCCTATGAAGCATCGTTCGAGATGATCAACTGATGCCTTTAATCTGGCTTTTTTCACTGTATCCTGAGAAGTCTTCATAGAATGTTCCAGTTGGATCTGGAAACGTGACCTCAGTTCTGCAGCGGCTTTTCTGGTGAACGTGACTGCCGCCATGGAATCGATGGTGGTCCTTCCATTTGCCAGAAGGTTCACCATGCGCCCGACCATGCTGGTTGTTTTTCCGGTGCCGGCGGCTGCTTCAACCAAAATGGTCGTGTCCAGATCATTTAATATGATGTCTCTTTGCCCCTGGTCCGGCGGCGGAGGTATCGTTTCACGCATCTGACAAAATCTTTCTGAACGGTTCCAGTTTAACATTCGAAGGGTTGTCCAGCTTGTTCCTGGAACATGACG
>CAZGVM010000118.1:0-2561 GCA_964528855.1 uncultured Desulfomonile sp.
GTAACTCTTTGTTGCGGAATGGCTTCGAAAAGACCTTTTTGGCCCCAAATTTTTCCGCCATCTTGAGGTAAGTGTGCGGTCCTATACGGGCTCCACCGGATATAGCGATTATTTTAACCTCAGGGTTTAACTGTTTGTAGTCCATTATGGACTCCAGTCCCTCTTTGTCCGGCATGATGATATCAGTGACAATGAGATCCACATCGCCCTTCTGAAACTCTCTGAGGCCCTCTACTCCATTCGTCGCCTGGACCACTTCATGGCCTACGCTCTCGAGTATGTCGGTCAACAACATCAACACTTCAGGTTCGTCATCTACTACCAGTATGCGGGCCATGTTTCTCTCCTGAGGCGGCTTTTAAATTCCCGTAAACCGGGATAATATCCGGAACTACCGGTCATTTCAAAACGATTCGCACAATTCTGTCCGGTTCGATATTCACATCTTATAATACCATGATGGATGACGGATAAATTACCACAGAGCTGATCTTTTTTACACCATTTTAATGAAAACCGGCTACTTTCCAGTGTCCAACAGATCTTTTATTAACTTTCCGGCGCTCAACAGTTTAATCAGATCGACTCCTGTTACAAAACCTCTCTTATGGAGTAGCTCTACAATTCTTTCCGTGGCAATGTTGCCGGCGGCCCCGGGGATGAACGGGCAACCACCCAACCCTCCAGTCGATGAATCGAACATTCGGACTCCAAGGTTCAAAGCCCGCAAGAGGTTCTTCTCCGCATTTCCGTATGTATCGTGAAGGTGCAGAGATATTCTGTCCACATCCATGATGGTCAGAATTTTTTGCAAGGTTGATTCAAGAAGATCGGGATGCGCCTGACCGGTCGTATCCGCCAGGCAAACTTCATCCGGTTGCATGTCACTGAAATGCTCAATGATTCGTTTCACCTTCTCAATTTCGACTCGTCCTTCAAACTCACAGCCAAATGCGCACATTACGCCTGTGGTAATTGTGAGACCGGCGTTCCTTGCTTCCTTGATCATCAGCAAAGATGAATTTATTGCCACATCTATCGACATCCCGCTGTTTTTCAAACTATGTGTCTCAGATGCCGAGACAAAAAGTTCCACATGGCCCACACCGGAACGTATGGCAGATTCGACACCTTTCATGTTAAGCGCGAGCACGCTGAACCTGACATTCGAGTCCCTATCGAGGAGTCGTACTACCTCATCGGTATGCTCCATTTGAGGCACACGCTTTGGATTGACAAATGATCCTACCTGGATTCTGGTGAGTCCGGATGCCACCAGACGGTTTATGAACCGAGAACGTTGAATCGGAGAAAGGATGGTCTTTTCATTCTGGAGACCGTCTCTGGGGCCCACTTCCTGGATTTTTGTCTCGTTTAACATCAGTGATGCCATGGATCCTGAGTTTTCAAACAGCAGATACTGAAAATGATTGGAAACTTTTTCATTGCGAATCAGTCTAACCTAATTTTAAATAGCTGTTAATCATTCTCTAGTAATTAACCGCCAAATCTGGTAGCAGCCACTCGAATTATCTTATTTTAACAAATTGAAATTGCGGGTGATTTTATTGTAGAACTTGACAGTAGATTTTTTAGACTGTAAGAACGCTGTTCCTAACAGAGCTGTTCTCTTTCGGGAACATGCTCTTTGTTTTTTAGGAGGGACCATGGAAATAGTTGCAGACATCCCGATTCCTGAAGAGTGCGCTACTCGCATATTCAATTATTCGGGCCAAAAATTCGAACCTGAGGTGGCGGCCGACTTCTGGATGAAAGTGCTTCAGCACAAATGGTTATTATCCGAAAAACTTGGGCGTGACGTAGGTTTCAAAGTAGCCTGTGTGGATTTCCTTGAAAATACCGAGTCAATCCAGCAGGAACTGATGAAAGAGCAAACGGTGAGCCTACTCAAGGAACTTGGAGCGCAAGTTGTCGATCGGGCCATTTGGGACACCATCTCAGAGACTCAACCTCCCAAACGGATCGTCGATAAAATGATCATATTGCCTCTTACCGAGGTGGACCTGGCTCAGAAACATGGAGTGACTCCACCCAAGACAATAATTTTCTTCGGTCCTCCGGGAACCGGCAAAACACATTTCGTCAAAGCCATAGCCGGCGTGCTGGGATGGTGGTATATTGAAGCCTCTCCAAGCGATTTGATGGCCGACGGTCAGGATAAATTGGGGAAAAATCTCAAGCAGTTGATGGAGAAGGCCTCAAGAATCGATGACGCCGTCATTTTTATTGATGAATTCGAGGAGATTGCAAGTAACAGGGACCAGGCCTCCAGAGTGGACAAGTCAATAACCAACGAATTTCTGAAACAGGTGCCCCTGTTCAAAAAACAGGCTGGAAACACTCTTTTAGTATGCGCAACGAATTATATTGACCAGTTGGACGCCGCACTGCTCAGACCCGGCAGATTTGACCTCATAATACCCGTGGGCGCTCTGGACAGAGAAGGACGCAAAACCATATTCGAACATTATCTGAATAAGACCAACCATGGTAATGTCGACGTGGAAAAGCTCGTTGAAATATTGGAATTCTTCACCCCG
>CAZGVM010000118.1:2571-8184 GCA_964528855.1 uncultured Desulfomonile sp.
CAGAGGGCGTTTGAGGTCGAGCTTTCAGAAGGCAAAGATTACAAGGTGGCCACAAGGGATTTCATGGAGTTGTTGCCCGGTATCAAACCGACTCTTAATGTCCAACTTATTGAAAAGTTTGACATGGAATGCAAGAAGTTTACCAGACTATAGGCGACTGTAAACTGACTGATGGAAAATAATATACTGTCCGACATAATTGTAATTTGTGGCCTGGCTTTATCTGTCACCTACCTGTGCAACAGATTTGGAATACCGGCAATAGTGGGCTTTCTTTTCACCGGAATAATTTCAGGTCCTCACGGCCTGGGACTCATCAAAGAGATTCATGTGGTTGAACAGTTTGCGGAAGTCGGGGTTGTCTGCCTACTTTTCACTATTGGTCTCGAGTTTTCCATAGACAGCCTCCTGCAGATCAGGACTATTGCGTTTGTGGGAGGTTCCCTCCAGGTGTTTGCGACCACTTTTGCCTGCGCCTGGCTCGGGACAAACTTCGGCCTTGAATACAATCAGGCAATATTTTTCGGTCTTTTGGTCTCTCTGAGCAGCACTGCCATAGTCCTTCAGATCCTCCAGCGCACTGGGGATATATCCGCCCCCCACGGCCGAATGTCTCTGGGAATACTTATTTTCCAGGATATCGCCGTGATTCCAATGACACTGATTGTTCCGCTCCTGGCCGGAGACTCAGGAAGCGCGGCCTCAGCCGTGATCACTCTCGTGATGAAGGCTACAGTCGTATTCCTTGTAGTGGTTGCCGCCGCAAAGTGGTTCATACCCCAAGCTCTTTACCGGGTGGCGACATTAAAAGACAGGGAGCTGTTCTTTCTGGGCGTCGTGTTCATTGGACTGGGGATAGCCTGGTTTACATCGCTGGCGGGTTTATCACTTGCTTTGGGAGCCTTTCTGGCAGGGCTGATAATTTCCGAATCCGACTATGGCCACAGGGCCCTGGGATCGGTTATTCCCTTTCGGGACCTATTCACAAGCTTCTTCTTCGTATCCATCGGAATGTTGCTGGACCTGAGATTTTTTGCAGCACACCCTGTGTCTATAATATCGGCGGCAGCAGCAATTCTTGCCATAAAATTTCTCACTTCCGGGTTGCCTGCGCTCATTCTGGGATTTCCCTTGAAGACGGCAATTCTTGCAGGGCTTGCCCTTTGCGGCATCGGTGAGTTCGCATTTGTTCTTCTTGCTTCAGGTTTCAAGTTGAAAGTTGTGGATTCCACTTTCTATCAATCATTTCTGGGCATCTCCATTCTGACGATGATAGCCTCTCCCTTTCTGATAGGCCGCGGGAGCATGCTTTCAGATCGCATTTACAGGTTACCCCTTCCTGAAAAACTCAAGACCGGTTTGAGAAAGACTACGGAGTCCGACGATGAAACCGGGCTATTCAATCATTTGATAATAGTGGGGTACGGCTTAAATGGCAGACACCTGTACCAGGCCTCCAAGGTGGCCAGTATTCCGGTAAAGATAATAGAGATGAACCCGGAAACCGTGCGAAAAGAAAAGGCCAAAGGTGTTCCCATATTTTACGGAGACGCCGCACAGGAGGCTGTCCTTGAACATGCCGGAGTTCACAAAGCCCGCTCCATGGCTATAGTCATCTCAGACCCTTCGGCAACCAGAAGAGTCGTGGAGACGGCAAAAAGACTCAACCCGAGTCTGTTCGTGGTCTCACGTACCCGATATGTGACAGAAATGGACCCGCTTCTCGAACTCGGGGCCGATGTCGTAATACCCGAGGATTATGAGGCCTCGGTTGAAGTCCTGAACCATGTGCTCACACGCTATTTTGTGCCACGTGAAGACATTGAGAAATTCGTGGCTCATGTAAGATCAGATCATTACGGACTTCTTCGAAGCTTGACTCCGGGGGAAAACAACGTTTGCAGCCTGGAGCTTTACTTTCCTGATACCGACATCACAACCCTTAGAGTCCATAACGACTCCCCACTGGCCAACAAAACACTCTCCCGCCTTAATCTCCGCAGGGATCATGGCGTAACGGTCCTTGCCATAAGACGTGGAGCGGATATTGTTGGCAATCCCGGAGCAGATGACTTAATAATGCCGGAGGATTCAATTATAGTGATGGGGGACTCGGATGGGGTAATATCATTGGCCGAGTTGGCCCGTGCAGAGCATCCCCCTCATGGAATGCGCCCAGTCGCGTAAAATGAAGCGCTAGACCACAAAAAGGAGAAAATAAATTGAAGGCTACCATCAAAACCAACAAGGGTGAAATTCATCTCAATCTTTTCGCAGACAAAACTCCGATCACCGTAGCAAATTTTGTAAACCTTGCAAACAGGGGGTTCTACAACGGGCTAAAGTTCCACAGGGTGATCGAACAGTTCATGATTCAGGGCGGCTGCCCCAAGGGCACCGGCACTGGCGGCCCAGGCTACAATTTTAAGGATGAGTTTGACGCCACACTAAGACACAGCAAACCGGGAATACTCTCAATGGCAAACTCGGGACCAAATTCCAATGGAAGCCAGTTCTTCATTACCCATGTTCCCACACCCTGGCTGGATGGTAAGCACTCGGTTTTTGGGCAGGTCATTGACGCCAAGGACCAGAAGGTCGTCAACGCCATTAAAAATGGTGATGTCATGGAATCCGTAACCATAGAAGGCGACACTACAGACCTTTTCGCCAAGGCTCAGGAATACCTGGATAAGTGGAACACGGCTCTTGATGGCAAATAGAATCTTTGCCTGTTCCTAATCAGTCAGCATCAAACGTGATTCTGCGCAAGCCCGCCCTATACCGGACGAGACCCGTGATTCTATCACTAATTTCAGCGGCTTGCATGAACAAAGAAGTATAATTGGAGCCGTATTAATTGAAACCCGAACAGTTCCGTTTGCATGCGGAGATAGATGACAAGCACTGGTGGTTCAGGGCTAGAACGACGATAATTGTCAAGCTGGTTATGCAGTTGATTCCACCGTCAAAAGATGTGACTCTCGTGGACGTTGGATGCGGCACTGGAGGGGTTCTTTCAGCATTGTCCGATCGATATAGTTGCATCGGCGTTGACACCTCCCAGGAAGCCATCCGGCTGGCTGAGACAAAATTTCCATCGGTTGACTTCATTTGTGGGCACGCTCCGGGATGTTTGGGATCCAAGTCAGAATTCATTGATATGTTCATGTTGCTGGATGTCCTTGAACATGTGGAGTTTGATCACGATCTGATGGCAAAGCTGGTGGCCGTTCTGAGACCTGGCGGCCAAATGGTTGTAACGGTCCCTGCGAACATGTCCATGTGGAGTCCACAGGATGGGAATTATGGTCATTTCAGGCGTTATGAACCGGAACGACTCATGAGTCTTTGGGCCGGACTACCCGTCACGGTACGTTTGTTTTCATATTTCAACACTTACTTGTATCCCTTGATAAGAGGAGTCAGGATATTTACTAGGATACGAGGCAGAGAATGGGGTCAGGCAAACACGGATCTTAGTCTGCCTGGGCCCATTTTAAACCAATTGCTTGAGACTGTATTTAGTAGTGAGGTAAACGCATTGACGAACATGGTTTCTAACAAAAGACGAAGAAGCTTCCCATTCGGAGTCAGCCTCTTGGCCTGCCTTAGCAAGGATGCTTAAAAAGGAATGCATGAAGTCATCATTATAGTTCCCTGCTTCAACGAATCAAAACGACTGGACACTGATGAATTCAGGGCATTCTCAAAGTCGCATCCCGAAATCTCATTTATGTTGGTTAATGATGGAAGCGCTGACAGCACCTTAGACAAATTACAAAACCTCGCTGAGTTTGACCATGATCGATTCATGGTTCATAACCTCACTCACAACCGTGGAAAAGCGGAGGCAGTGAGGGCCGGAATATCACGTTCACTGGAATTGAGACCAAAATATGTGGGGATCTGGGATGCGGATTTGGCCACCCCTTTGATTGAAATTACCCGTTTTTCTAACGTCATGCAACAAAAGCCCGAAGTTTTGATGGTTTTTGGCGCGAGGGTAAAATTGATGGGAAGAACCATATTTCGTCCCGCCGCCAGACACTACCTCGGCCGAATGAGCGCCACTCTAATATCCTGGACCTTGAATTTACCTGTTTATGACACCCAATGTGGAGCTAAAATGTTCAGGGTCACTGATGACCTGCCCTCTCTGTTCCGGGATCCATTTCTGAGTTCTTGGATTTTTGATGTGGAAATAATAGCGCGAATGATGTCTTCAAATAGCGGAAAACTTCCTTTGGACTGCATTTACGAACTCCCACTTAATGAATGGATTCATAAAGGTGGGTCAAAAATCAAAGCCATGGATTACATTTTAGCGTTAAAAGAGCTATTTCTCATACGTCGAAAATACCTGTGATGTTACGATCCACAATTTTAAATTCCTTTTAATAAGTTTACCTGTAATGGCTAATGTTTATTTAATCCTGATCAGGTTATTGAACAAAGAGGCAAGTTGTTTGAAACGATTGGGAAGGGACGTATCAAGATGACCAACGAGAGCGCAGACCGGTATATTCCCGACACAGATACACCGGAGAGCGGCAACCAACCCTTGACGAAAAAAAAAGTTCTCTTTTTCTGGACCCTTATACTTCTGATTCTTTTCCTTTTGTCCGAAGTCTTCTCATACGTGATCATCACTTCCGCCATTCCTTCCCGGATAAAGGTTCGAATTGGTCAGGGAGACGCTGAATTAAGGGTAAAACAGCGGCAACAGTTTTCATCGGCCGGCCCGCGTATTATTCGTCCTCCCAAGGGCATGGACATCGAGGATATTAACTCTGAAAGCCTGCTTCTTTTCAATCCATATCTCGGGTGGGATTATCCACCTGATATCATTTATGAACTGAGTGGAGATGTTTACTCCCACGGGCCAAACGGAGAGAGAATAACTGTCACATCTTATGACACCACATCTATCGCAACTTATGGCGATTCTTTTACCTATGGCGCTGAAGTAGCAGACTCTGACACATGGCAAACCTTTTTGGCTTCCAGGATCAAGTCCAATGTCCTGAATTTTGGGATCGGAGGGGCCGGCACGGATCAGGCTCTGCTCAAATACCAGATGCACGTGCATATAGGCCCCAAAGTTGTCTTTTTAGGCATATTTCCCGAAAACATCAATCGGGTCGTAAATATATTCAGGCCCTTCTATAGTCACCATGAGGCAAACGCTCTTACCAAACCACGTTTTATAACCGAGGACAACAAGTTCAGACTTCTGACGAATCCAATCACTAAGGCAGAGGATATGAAGAAACTCCTGGATCCTGAGTTTGTGAGGAGTTTGGGGAAATTCGACTACTGGTATCAACTGGATCAGAGGCTTCCTCGCATTTCGTTTCCTTACGCATATTCTCTATTCCGATACCGCAAGCCCATATTTGAACAGCTCACTCTATCAGCATCCAGAATCATGCCGTCCGTCTTCAAGCCGGTATTTCCGTGGAATCTGTATTCCGAGCCTGAACCATTTTCTGTAATGAAACACATCGTAGATTCCTTTGTGGAGACGGCCAAGTCCCGCGGCGCCATCCCGGTGATTGTCATCATGCCCCACAAGGACCAGGTTCAGGAACTGCTGGATTATAAAGTCAG
>CAZGVM010000118.1:8194-10410 GCA_964528855.1 uncultured Desulfomonile sp.
ATTTGAGTGTAAATGAAAAAAAAAAGATAAAGGTTCATCGATTTGGATCAGTTAGTAACAAAAAAAAAACCCGACAGATCGCAACTGGAAAAATGGTATCAAGGACATGCTACCAGAGAAGGTAACAGGATTGCCGCCGAACTCATAGACCAATATCTCGACAACAACCCCGATATCCTGGGCCGACCCAGGTAGATTTAAACGTGTGTATCCTGAGTTTTACCGCCCCCTGGTTCAGTAATGATTGTCATCAATGACCGTGGCTGTTTTTTGGTTCACCATCCAGAATGACGGCAAAATAGTTTGGCGCCTCCGGGATGGGCTTCCAGCCGTCTTCACCACTCCGGATCAGGGACGGATCAGTGCCGACAACGGACTTGACGCCTGCTTTTCGTAGCGCAGCCAAAGCGTTTGAACGATCTTCCGGAGTAGATTTCAAAAATCCTTCAGGGTCGGGAAATTCCGCGGTTATTCTCACTCCTGCCAGATTCGCAAAGTAAAGCCTCTGGCTGAACGGAAGGACTATGGCGATCTTGTCGCCAATTGAAAGGCCGTGGGATTTCAGATATTCGCTCACTGCTTTTGTTTCCACGAACAAATCATAATGGGACTTCTTTGAATCAATTGTCTGCATACATCTCAAAGACTGATCCACAACGGATTGGATCAAGACCCCGAGTAACACTGCCACCAGTACCCCTGCCTCTGTGAACTCCCGTAAATGTTTCCTGTGGTCGCCGGACTGTCGCTTTGGCAAAGAGGCCAGGGCCACAAACCCGATGAACACAAAAGGAGCGACATATCGAATTTCCATGACGACGAGGCAGAACATGAACGTGCCTGCCAGGCTTATAATTCCGAGCATGACCGGCAAAGACGGGGGAAAAAGATTTGGTCTGACTAAACCATTTCTCCACCATTGGATCAAGAACCAGATCATGAATGCAATCGTCGGCAAGAAAATTCTACCAAACAAGTGGTTGAGGCTCTCCAGAATGGCTGAAAACTGCGCCGACAGATTCATGGCCGGCTTAATCCCCATGTTCCAGTAGGCCAGATCGGCCCCTTTGGGATACGTGCTGACTGCTCCTCTATCGTACGACAAAACCAGAGGGGTCTGGTGAATAACTTCCGGATGGTGGAGTCTTTCGCCCTTTGAGCCTACAAAATAAGAATAGTTGTAGTTACCTGCCTCACCGTAAGAAAATTTTCCGGCCACCAAAGATTGAGTGATTAGAACCGGAGAAGAAATGATGAGCATCGTGGCAATTGCAAACGATAGTCGCAGAATGGCCGGCGGAATTTTTCTGTTCCAGGACGCCGCCATCAAAAAGTAAAGACCCGAGAACGGAAAAAAGAAGGTCTTAAAGACATACCCCAAGCCGGATACAAGACCTAATACGACGTATAATGAAAACTTTTCCGGGTTCGAGGTTATTTTTATCAGCACAGTGGAGCATATCAGCAGCAAGGCAAAAACCATCATATCCGGTGACACTACCTGCAGCCGGACCCAGCTCATCGAACTCAGCAGAAACGCAGCGTAGCATATTGAATTAAAAACGGGCCCGGGCAATGACCACCCTGTGAATTCATCCTGAAGTGATTTGTAAGCCTGTCTCACGAATACATCACAGGCAACCATTGCAATCACAAAGCACAAGAAATTCAGTCCCTTGGCAAGAAATAAATAATTCTCGCTTTTGAAGATAAGACCCATCAAAGCCAGGAGAATTGGATAGCCCGGCGAGTAAGTTAGATTTACTGCGTCCACCCACTCACCCGACCGAAACGCAGCCGCCATGTCAAAATACGTTATGGCGTCTCCATTGACGTAGTGCCGCGTGAGATAGGCAACGACTGCGCCCACAGATAGTCCCAAGCCCCAAAAAATCCTGCGGATCCGGACATCATTGATATTCATGTTCAATGAGAAACCGGTATCAAGTCCCCCGCTCTTCTGACTGCGGCTTGGTACAACTTCATCACTGGGATGGTTCATGCTATCCGATCCTGTTATCTTGCAAGAAATGGCCGGCCCGTACTCTGATTATTTTTTCCCAAATGACGGATTGTAGCCCGAATCAATTCAACAAGCCCAGGGAGATTATTCTGTCCGCAATCCGGGAAGCGATCAAGTCCGACATTTTTGCGCTATAATGGACACCGTCGATGTACAACGGCTCCTTAAGATCTCTCTGAACGTCGGCAAGCCA
>CAZGVM010000119.1:0-10332 GCA_964528855.1 uncultured Desulfomonile sp.
TGTTCTGAAGCTCTTGCTTGGGCAAAAATGAAACAGCCCCTAATTCCAGCGCCTTATTGACACTATCAACCGTGATGCTGTGCGCCGTTAACATGGCTGCGGGGATTCCGCGGCGACGACAGGTCTCGAGCAATTGAAAACCATTTACTCCCATAATGTCCAAGAGAGCCAGGTCGAAAGACTCTGTCGTCAGAAGCTTTTCAGCCTCGTCAAAGCTATTGGCGGTAAGAATTTCATAAGGTTCGAACTGTTCTTGCAGTGTATCAAGAATGTCTATTTCGTCATCCACAGCAAGAATTTTCTTGTCTCGAAGCACATCTCTGTCTGTCATTTGTATTCTCTCGCATTCATCTATAATGTTTGTGGCGCCGGTTCTCCACTTCGATCACATAAACCCAGCTCTTTCCTGTAGGCTTTTTCCATCTGGATCATTGTCTCTCCAAATTCCACGGCGTGTATCCTCATTGCTTCAGCGGCCTTGTCCGGGTTTCGATTTATAATGGCTTTATCTATAGGACGATGCATGCCGGAAGTATGCATTGACAAAGTATTGGGATTGACTTCCTCTATGACTTTTCTGGTTACCCTCATCAAGGACTTTACCAGAGCCTCCAGAAACCTGTTTCCACACAATTCAGCGATGACTGCGTGCGCCATGGTCTTTATCTCAATATCATCGGCAAGAGATGTTGTCGGCAACTCTTCCAACTCCAGAACCTTTAAGAGCTTTTCCTTGTAATCCTCAGTAATGGCTTTGGCCGCCAGCCTGGCAACCTCAGGCTCTATCAAATACCTCACATGACAAAGTTCCGGAATAGATATTTTATCCGCCAGGAAAAGATCCAGGAAAGAACTTGCAAGGTTTTCAAAAGAAAGTTCTATGACGAAGGCCCCGCCGTTCGCCCCTTGCCTCGTTTCTATGAATCCGGATTTTTCCAGATATCTGAGCGCTTCTCTAACCGCCACGCGACTAACCTGAAATTCTTCCATCAATTCGCGCTCTGAAGGCAGTTTGTCGCCTGCTATAAAATCTCCGGCGAGAATAGACTGCTTAAGTTGTTCAGTCACTTCTTCGGAAACTCTTGTCGGTCGAATAGGCTTGAACTTTGGCATTTTTACTCCGTGAGCAAGTTTAGCGAAAACACATTTTTTTTAAAACAAATAATTATAAAAATGTATAAATTTTCTTGACTGCAAATATTTATATAGTTAAACATTAGACCATTAGGCCTCTCTCAAGTGTTCCAATGTCGTTTTCAACCTGAGGAACTTCATGAATATCTCCAATCTGTTGAGCAGGTCCGCTCATTTCTTCCCTGAACGTCCTGCCGTCTGCGAGAATGGTCTTGAAACAAGTTACTCCAGCTTGAATTCCAAGGCTAACCGTGTCGCCACAGGGCTGATCAAGATGGGGATACGCCCGGGGGATCTCGTTGGAATTTGCGCTCCTAACTCTTTGGACTGGCTGGCGTTTTATTATGGGGCGATAAAGGCAGGCGCTGTAGCCGTTACTTTCTCTTACGGTCTTCAGGCTGGAGAATTTGAATTATTGCTGACTCATGCAAGACCGCGAATGATTTTCACAAACGACGCCCGATTTGAAGTTATTCAAAAATTGGCTGATGTCGCCGGCCTGGAAAAAGTGATATGTAAAAGCGGTGACATGCCTTTATCGCGTTTGATGGCCATGGGAACAGACGATTTCACCTGTATCGACAGAAATTGGTCTGACACGGCAGCCGTGCTGTATACAGGCGGCACCAGCGGCACGCCAAAAGGTGTGATGCTATCGCACGAGAACATTTTAACCAGCAGTTACAATGTGGCGTATTCCGAACGTTCGTCAGAAACAGACCGATCTCTCTGTTTTTTACCGTTGAACCATGTTTTTGGCCAAATCCATATTCTTGGGTCTACAATCTTCAGTTCAGGATGCCTTGAGCTTCTACCCTCCTATGACATGGAAAAAGTTTTGTCCATTACCTGTTCAGGCAGAGTCACGAAGCTTTATGCCGTTCCGACTATCTATACCCGTATGTTGAATATTGATGATTTATGCAACAAACTGGGAAGGGTCAGGTATTGTTTTTCTGCGGCGGCAAGTATGGCGGCGGAAATTGTCCGTAAATGGAAGAGTCAGACCGGTCTGACGATTCATGAAGGGTATGGACTGACGGAGTCAGCTTCAGCAGTGACATACAATCATTTTTACGAGCATGTGATCGGATCTGTAGGCGCAACAGTGCCAGGAGTCGAGATTGAGATAAGGAACGACGAGGGCAACCGACAGGGCCTCAATCAGGAAGGCGAGATATGCATTCGCGGCAGAAACATAATGAATGGATATTTGAATAATCCTGACGCCACCCACAAAGTTTACTGGGAGGATGGGTGGTTCAGATCCGGAGATATTGGACTTATTGATGAAAACGGATACCTGTTTATAGTGGATCGATTGAAAGACATGATCATAACAGGTGGGGAGAATGTATATCCTCGAGAGGTTGAGGAGATCCTCTTTACGGCGCCAGGGGTTCAGGAATGCGCCGTGGTTGGGATTCCCGACAAAGAGTGGGGAGAAAAAGTAACGGCTTTTATAGTTCTACATAAAGACAGAAAAATTGATATCGAAGATTTGAAAGCCTTTTTGAAAAAACATGTCTCGGCTTTCAAGGTTCCCAAGAAATTTCTGATCGTGGATGAATTACCCAAGAACACAACTGGTAAGATATTAAAGAGAGAAATAAGGAAGCAGTTTGTCGATGAAACCAATGCGTAGGATTTGCTTACCCTGATCCTAAAACTATAAGGAGTCTGGAATGAAGAAATTTATCGTCTTTTTTTGTTTGTTGTTCGTCCTGACGCTAATCGTTGGCTTTGCTGGACCTGTTGAGGCACAGGAAAAAGTTATCAAGCTGAAATATTCCAATTTTTTCCCTCCATCCCATAAGAACAGCATACTTTCGGAGCAGTGGGGCAAAGAGATTGAAAAAAGAACCAACGGCAGGGTAAAAGTGACCTATTTTGCAGGCAACACGCTTACCCCTCCGACACAAACCTACGATAGTGTTGTCAAAGGGATTGCCGATGTAGGACAGAGCCTTGTTGGATATTCCCCCGGACGTTTTCCCCTAACGGAGGTTCTTGCTCTCCCGCTTGGTTATTCCAGCGGAATTCAGGCAACGAAACTGACCAATGAATTTTACCAAAAATTCAAGCCAAAAGAATTTGATGATACCCAGGTGATGTATTTCCATGGTCATGGCCCCGGATTGTTCAACACAAAAAAAGTGGTCTCCTCTCTTGACGAAGTCAAAGGTTTACGAATCAAGGCTAACGCCGAAAATGCAGCTATTGTAAAAGCTATAGGTGGAGCCCCGGTAAGTTTGCCCATCACAGAAACTTACGATGGATTGCAGAAGGGGCTTATTGACGGCGTCCTACTCCCGATTGAACCGATCAAAGGCTGGAAGTTCTTTGAGATGATTAAGACCATAATTGAAAACTACGCCATGTCCTACACAGCCCCCATATTTGTAGTAATGAACAAGGACAAGTGGAATGCGCTACCTCCTGATGTTCAGGACATAATTACACAAATCAACAAAGAATGGGCTGAAAAACAGGGGCAGCAGTTGACCGACCTGGATAAGGAATCAAAAGAGTTCTGCCTTCAAAAAGGGATTAAGATCCCTCGGGCGACTCCTGAGCAGGAAGCTGAAACAGGAGAAAAGATGAAACCGATCCTTGCAGAATACGTGGCAAGCATGCAAACCAAAGGTTTACCTGGAGAAGAAGCGCTTAAATTCTGCCAAGACTTTATTAAAAATAACAAGTAGTTAAAACCTTTGAATTCAACTAATATTAACACCGCATGGGACTCGCGTTCTGCCAGAGGAATTTTATCATGAACAGATTCATGTCTCTAGTGCTCAAGGCAGACTTCAGTCTGTTCGTCATTTCGGGAATCACGCTTGTAGCGATGATGTTCGTTACACTCATCGACGTCATAATGCGGTCACTGGGAAGGCCGATTGTCGGAAGCGTTGAGCTGATTTCATTTTGCGGCGCTCTAACAATCGGTCTGGCAATTCCATACACCACATGGACCAAGGGTCACATACTGGTTGATTTTGTTGTTGAGAAGATGGGGCAACGTTCCCGAAAGGCTCTCCTGTCGGCGACGAGAATTGCCGGAATAGTTCTGTTCCTCATCTGCTCCTACAACTTCATACTTTTTGGATATGACATGATGAAATCAAACCAGGTGAGCGGGGCTTTCAAATTGCCGTTGTATCCCATAGCGTTCGGTCTTGCTTTGAGTTGCTTCTTTCAGACGGCCACCCTGATTTGTGATCTGGTGAGAGTGGTTCGTGGAGAACAGTAATGAGTGAAATAGAAATTGGGATACTGGCGTTATTCATTCTTATTTTTACTTTTCTGACCGGTTTCGAGTTGGCTTTCGCCATGGCGCTGGTGGGTTTTTTTGGTTTCGGTTACCTGGTTTCTTTCAGTGCCGCCTCAAACCTGTTGGTCAAGGATTTTTTCGACACTTTCTCTTCGTACGGTTTTACAGTCATTCCGCTGTTTGTTTTGATGGGCCAGGTCGCCTCTAATTCCAACATTGCCAAAAGGCTTTATGTGGCGACGCACAAGTTCGTTGGACATATTCCGGGCGGCATTGCCATGACCACGGTTGCCGGTGCTACTTTATTCAAGGCAATGTGTGGATCAACTCTGGCTACTGCTGCTACATTCGCCGGAATTGCCATTCCCGAAATGGACAGATATGGCTACGACAAGAAACTATCAACCGGAGTGGTGGCGTCTGTAGGCACACTGGGTATGCTGATCCCACCTAGTATCGTGCTGATCATCTATTCCATCATAGTGGAAGAGTCCATCGGAAAGATGTTTTTGGCCGGAATAGTTCCTGGTCTCATGATCGCCGCCTTTTTCATGATTGTCATTTACGGATGGGTAACAATCAATCCAAAAATTGCTCCTCGAGCAGAAAAAGTACCCTGGGCAGAGAGAATAAGCACCATTCCTGAATTCCTGTGGGTGGCCATCATATTTTTAGCCGTTATCGGCGGACTTATGTGGGGGGTTTTTTCACCGACAGAGGCTGGAAGTATGGGAACCTTTGCAGTTATTGCTCTAGCCGCTTTTCGCAGGGAATTGACACTACGCGGTTTTTTGAAGTCTATTGATGAATCATTGCGAACAGCCTGTATGGTGCTGCTACTAATAGCCGGATCTACAGTTCTTGGTCATTTCCTGGCCGTCACTGAGATTCCGTTTGTGGCGGCTGACTGGATCACCGGACTGCCTTTGCATCCCTCATTGATTATGGCATTCATAATAGGGGTTTATCTGATTGGGGGCTCATTTATTGATGATCTGGCCTTTATGATTCTGGCAACCCCGATTTTCTACCCTGCGGTCATCAAACTGGGGTATGATCCTATATGGTTTGGCATAATGATTGCCATTACGGTCATGATCGGCGTTATAATACCACCTGTCGCCATTTGCGTTTTTGTTGTGAAAAGTATCACTGGGGTTCCGATGAACATTATCTACAAGGGGTGCTTGCCTTTCTTGCTCAGTCTGTTTGGTTGCGCCATGATATTGTTTCTCTTCCCACAACTTGTCATGTTTTTACCCAACTATTTCATGGGTAACTGATTGACCTGATAAGGCCATGGCTCCAAAAATATTCCAGTGTCAAAATTGAGAGGATGAGATGGAAACTCAGGAACGTTTCGGATTAACTGAAGAAGAGAGACTGCTCCAACAGATGGCGCGCAGACTGGCGCGGGAGAAGGTCGCGCCAGGGGCCGCCCAGAGAGACCTGGACGGCGAATTCCCTTATGACATGCTTGAACTCATGAGAGAAAACGGGCTGTTGGGCATAGACTTCCCTGCGCAATACGGAGGAATGGAAGCTGGGCTATTGTCGTTGTGCATTGCTATTGAAGAATTGGCAAAAGTTGACGCTGCGACCTCCATGATGCCATCAACTCAGGAACTGGGAAGTTTACCCATAATCCTCGCTGGAAACCATGAACAGAAGCAAAAATATCTAGAGCCGTTAGCCTCCGGTGAAAAACTATCGGCCTTTGCCCTCACTGAATCCCGAGGAGGTTCCGATGTGGCGGCGCTTCGGACAAGGGCCAAACTGGAAGGTGACAAATACATACTCAACGGCGCCAAGACCTTTATCACGAACGGCGGCGTGGCTGACATAGTCACAGTTTACGCAACAACCAATCCAGAGGCGCCTTCCCATAAAGCCGCCAGTGTTTTCATACTGGAAAAGGGAACCCCAGGCTTTCAGGTCGGAAAAAAAGAAAGCAAGATGGGCATCAGATCATCAGAAACAAGAGAGCTTGTTTTTGACAATGTCGAAATTCCGGTCGAGAACAGGCTTGCAAATGAAGGCGACGGGTTCCACATTATGATGAAGACCCTGGATTTCACCCGGCCGGCTGTAGCGGCTCAAGCAATTGGAATTGCCCAAGGGGCGTTTGATTACGCGCTTCAATACGCCAAGGAGAGAGAAGCCTTTGGCAAGCCGGTCATAAAACACCAGGCAATCGGATTAAAACTAGCCGACATGTCCATGAGGATTTCCGCCGGTAGACAACTTCTTTACAAAACATGTGACTTGCTTCAGACTTATGCTAAAAAAGATTTGTCGAAACTATCCCCGGAAATCATAAGATACTCATCAATGTCAAAGGCTTACTGTTCGGATGTCGCAATGTGGGCCACTACAGAAGCTGTCCAGATACTAGGTGGCTATGGGTATTGCACGGAATATCCTGTGGAAAGGTTCATGCGTGACGCCAAGATAACCCAGATTTACGAAGGAACAAACGAAATTCAGAGATTAGTGATCACATCTACTCTCTAACTTTAAATTTCCAGATTCCTAAACTAACAGGGTCCTGACAACGCTTAGGTTTTGCGGCTTGGAAAAGCACTAAGGTTGATTCTGTCAAGACGGATGGCTATATCCCTTAAAGCGGGTAATCCTCTCGAGGTGTGACGTAATGAAACACAACATCAAAATTGTGGTCAACGGAGATGAGTATTGTCTGGCTGTTGACCCATGGAGAACATTAAACGAGGTCATACGTGAGGACCTCAACCTTACAGGCACGAAACTCGGTTGCGGCACTGGCGACTGCGGAGCCTGTACGGTCATCGTAGACGGCAAGGCGATTAGTTCCTGCCTGACTCTGGCTGTAAGCGTGGATGGAAAATCTGTAATGACAGTAGAGGGATTGGCCCCGTCAGGCGAGGAATTGCATCCTATCCAGGATTCTTTTGTTGAGACCGGCGCCATACAATGCGGATTCTGCACATCTGGAATGGAAATGGCGGCTTTTAACCTGCTGTCCAACAATCCGGCCCCCACTGAGCTTGAGATCCGCAAGGGTCTTTCAGGTCATCTTTGCAGATGCACTGGCTATAACCAGATAGTTGAAGCCATCTCTCTGGCTGCGGAAAAGATTCAGGGCTGCCAGTGTAAAAAGGAAAAGTCATGAGGCTCCCGAAATTTGAATATTTCACTCCTAAGACCCTCGCAGAGGCGCTGGAGCTTATGGAACTCAAAGGAGTCGGTTCATTTGCCATGGCCGGTGGAACCGACATGATGGTGAAAATGAGTCATGGCCGTCTCACCCCAAAAGCCATCATAAATATTAAAGAGATACCTGATCTGCATTACATAAATTTCTGCCCCAAAAATGGCCTGGAGATAGGCGCGACGGCGCTACTGTCCGAGGTTTTGAATCATGAGAAAATAATCGAACATTATCCGGCTCTAATACAGGCAGTTCAGACCATGGCGAACGTCGAAGTTCGTAACATGGCGACAATCGCCGGTAATCTCTGCAACGCGGCTCCATCTGCAGACAGCGCTCCTCCTCTGATGGTCATGAACGGCGTAGCGACCTTGACCAGCATAAAAGGAAAGAGGCAAGTCAAACTCATGGATTTCTTCCGAGGGCCTGGCATCACTGTCAAAAATAACGAGGAAATTATGACTTCGATCAACCTGCCTGCGCCGGAGATCGGAAGCGGAGCCTCGTACATGAGGATATCGGCCAGGTGCGGTGTTGACATAGCGGCAGCAGGTGTCGGTGTCGCTCTCAAAGTCAAGTCGGGGGTTTTTGCTGAGGCCCGTATAGTCTTGGGAGCCGTAGCGCCGCTTCCCTTGAGGTCTGTGAAAGCTGAGGCGGAACTGGTTGGCAAACCCTTTTCTCCGGAAATCATCGAATGCGTCGCTCAGGCTGCCTCTGAAGAAGCCACACCAATATCGGACGTCAGGGCCAGCGCGGATTATCGCAAAAGAATGGTGGCTGTTTTGACAAAGAGAACAATCTCCGAAGCTTATGAACGCTCCGAAGCGCGTCATTCTTAATCGGAAGGTGACACAATGAAAGAATTCAGTGTTGTAGGGAAAGACGTGCGAAGGACAGACGCCGAGGCCAAGGCTCGGGGTTCGGCATTTTATACCGATGACATGAAGCTTCCGGGAATGCTTCATGGGATAATACTGAGAAGCCCCATCCCTCATGGGATCATCAAAAGTATTGACATAAGCAAGGCATTGAGACTTCCCGGCGTAAAATGTGTGATCACTGCGGATGACACTCCAAAGGTCAAATACGGAAACTGGCGGTTGTTCCCCGATACACAGGACGAATATCCGCTTGCGGTCGGCAAGGTTCGGTTCATAGGGGATGAAGTCGCCGCAGTAGCCGCTATTGATCGCGACACTGCCGAAGAGGCCCTCGAACTAATCGACGTTGAATATGAAGAATTACCCGGCGTTTTTGACGTAGCGTCATCAATTACCGAAGGCGCTCCGATCATTCATGATTATTGCCCTACGAATATAAGCGTTAACAGAAAGATCAAGTACGGCGATATAGAAAAAGGTTTCGCAGAATCCGACTATGTATGCGAGGATACATTTACTTTTCCGGCTATTAGCCATGCTTACCTGGAACCCTGTTCAGCTCTGGCCCAGGTCGATCTGGACGGTAGAATAACTCTTTGGACGTCCACACAGACACCGTATATAGTCCAATGCCTGCTGGCTTCGACTCTTGGCATGAGAGAAAATGATATCAGGATAATAAAACCTTACGTGGGCGGCGGATTTGGCGGCAAGATGGAATTGAGGACCTGGGAGTTCTGCGCGGCGCTAATGGCTAAAAAGACAGGAAGGCCGGTAAAATTTACCTTGAGCCGTGAAGAGGAATTCCTTTCAGGAAGACGCCGCCACCCGATGACCATCCGCTCAAAGGTCGGCTTCAAAAAAGACGGCACTCTTGTCTCCAAGGATCTGAGAATTCAACTTGACGGCGGAGCCTATAACGCAATGGGACCGACAGCCACATTTCTTTGCGGCAACTTCGGGGCCATGCTTTATCGTTACCCGAATTACAGATTTCTGGGAGAGCACATTTACACCAACAAGCCACCGGCAAGCGCAATGCGTGGATTTGGCGCCCCTCAGTCACTGTATGCTTCTGAGGTTCAAATGAACATTGCGGCCGAGGAACTTGGCATTGACCCGGTGGATATCCGGCTCAAAAACGCACAGGTTAGCGGTGACACAATACCTGATGTGGCCACAATATCCAGCTGCGGTTTTGCGGAGTCCATAGAAGCTGTTGCCAAGATGAGCGGCTGGAAGGAAAAACGCAAAAACCTGAAGCCGGGTCAGGGTATCGGAATAGGTTGTTACAGTTTCATTTCAGGCGGGGTCTTTAACTGGTTCAACACTCAGTATCCGTTCTCTGCTGCGGAGGTCAGGGTTTTCTCAGACGGAACCGCTCACCTGCTCACAATGGCCTCAGACATAGGACAGGGTTGTGACACTGCCCTCAAACAGATACTGGCAGAGGAACTGGGCCTGAAGATGGAGGACATTCGGTTAACCTCGGCTGACACTGCCATGACCCCTCAAGGTGACCTTGGGACTTGGGGCAGTCGGGTGACCCTTATGGCCGGTAACGCTGTTATCGATGCTGCCAGAAAGATCAAGGAAAAGTTGTTCGGAGCCGTTTCCGCAAGATTCAACCTCAATGTAATTCACGACATAGAGTGCAGGAGCGGCAGAGTTCAGGCTACAGCCAGACATGAATACGGGATGTCGTTTGGAGAGGCGGTGGCGATGGTCCAAAAGGCCAACCGTGGGGAGCCTCTCGTAGCCAGAGGATCTTACACGCCAAGGGGAAAAGGCTTGGTCACACCGGCCTTTGGATTCGGAGCCCAGAGCGCCGAGGTTGAGGTGGACAAGGAAAC
>CAZGVM010000120.1:0-10327 GCA_964528855.1 uncultured Desulfomonile sp.
CAGGATGTTGTTTCAAGTTTGATGTTTCATTCAGGTCATCTAATTTTTGAGCATGTCATGCACAATTTTCACGGCGTATTTGGATTCATCGGTTTGAATCAAATAATCCCGAATTTGTTGGAATCCATGTTTCATGGCCTGGCAGAGGCCAGGCTCTTTTCTGAACCGGTTAAGCCAGTGGCATAGTTCGTCATGACCGGCGTGATTCTGGAGCAACTCGGGGACAAACAACTGCCTGCCGCATTCATCACATTTGATAGAATACCCGGCCTTTGAGATGTTTGAAATAGGTCCAGCAATGCCGCTCTGTTCCATTTTTATGGAGAGGACGTTGGCCATGGCAACGTGCAGATCGGGGTCCATCAGCAGGGGTTTGAGAATTCTGGTGGCCAGGAACCAGGAAAAATTATCCATCATATACACTACTGCATGCGGCAGTCCTGCTAAAGCAGCCTGCAGAGTAGCTGTTCCTGAACAGATAAGACCGTAGTCCGAAGCGGCCATCAGCTTCGAGGTTTCCTCCCGGAAAATTAAAATTTCCAGTTCACTTTCCGAGAGAAATTTCCCGATCAGGGTCATCAAATGGGGTCCAGCCACCGGTAAAACATATTTTGTATCAGGATAGTCAGTAGAATGTTTTTTAGCTGCCCTCAGCATCAAGGGCAGGGTTCTTTCTATTTCGGATGACCGACTGCCGGGAGCTAGAGTGACGAGCCAGCAGTTGGGATCCAAACCAAGTTCTCGTCTGACTTGAACCCTGTCGGGGATTTTTTCGGAATCCCTGACTAGGGTGTGCCCAACGAAATGGGCATTTACTCCAAATTCCCAGTATAATTGCTCCTCAAATGGGAAAATGGTCATCATTGTGTCCACGCGATCTTTTATTTTAAAAATTCGGCCTTTCCGCCAGGCCCAGACCTGTGGACTGATGTAGTAGCATACCTTGGTTCCTGACTTTTTGGCAAATTTGCACAGGCGTATATTAACATCAGGAAAATCCACGGGGAGAAACAGATCGTAAATTCCCGAGGTCAACTCTTTTCTCATCGTCTTGTACGCATCTATGACCTTTCTAAGTTTCGCCCCTCCTCCGCTCAGACCTATTGTGTTGATTTCCTTGTAATGATGGAATAAATGAACGCCCTCGGAACTGAGGCGATCCCCTCCAATCCCATACACTTCCATGTCAGGCAAAACCCGTCGAAGTTCACCAATCAAGGCTGCCAGGTGATAATCACCTGAAGCCTCTCCTGCCATCACAAGTATTTTAGGTCCGTTTAGCTTGGCGTTCATGAGGTGTTCCATACTCTGGACAGACTGATGTTGAGCAAAAATTCAATTTCCGAACCCCGGATTGATCGACAAATCTCACACAATGACCAAAGGCGCGGTAAAATTCAGCGAGTATAATCAGATTATTTTTATCTTGACAAGCCCGGAAAGTATGATAAGGGAACCTTCCGTATAAAAGGAAACATTTTTCATATTTGATATTAGCTGGATGTTCTAAAACGCTCATTTCGCGCGTTGAGAACCTGGACAAGGCTCTTTAAGACTTTGAGCCATGGAGTATGTAATGAAACTGGGTTTTTGCGAAAAGTGCAGCAAACCAACTGACGCCTGCTACGAAATTCGTAACAATAAGGTTTACTTGGTAAAGTTTTGCAAGGAATGCGGACGGACCTCTTCCATGGTCACAAAGGACGCCCGCAAATGGCGATGGAAAAGGGAGATAACTGAATACCACGAGCCAGCCGGACCTGTTTGTTCCCTGGATTGCAAGACCTGTGACCATCAAAAGCATACAAAACCGTCTACTGTGTCAATAGACGTGACCAACCTGTGTAATCAGCGATGCCCCATTTGTCTGGCTTACGTTGAGGCCATGGGCTTTGCCTACCACCCCCCGTTGGAGTATTTTGAGAAGATATTCAAACACTTTCAGACCCAGGATCCCAAGCCAAACATGTGCTTTTTTGGCGGAGAGCCCACCGTTCATGAAGACTTCCTGAGTATCGTGAGGATGGCAAAGGACTACGGTTTTCAGGCGCAGCTTTTTACGAATGGTATCAGGCTTGCCGACAGGGCCTATTGTGAGGAGTTGTGTTCCCTGGGCGTTCAGATAAACTTCAGCTTTGACGGCACTAAACCGGGGATATACAACACCTTGCGTGGAGACAACTCTCTTGCGGTCAAGCGAAAGGCTTTCGCGAATGTGGTTGAGTGCGGTGTCAATAAACTGGCTGTAATCTCAACAGTGGCTGAGGGTGTCAATGATGAAAATATGATTGAAGTTCTCGAATTTATACATGATTACAGGGAACATGTGTCGGTATGGGGCTTCGTGCCTTTGACGCCATGCTGGGATTCAAAAGATCTCCCGCTGGAACCAACTACGACTGAATGTGTTGAAAAGATATTTGAACGGATGATTCCCGAGATTGAGTTTGTGCCGACAGGAATGATGAAGTTTGAGGTGCTCTCAAAATTTTTTGGCAGACAAACCCTTGGTGGGTCCCATCCGAACTGTGAAAGCGCTACCCTGCTCGTATCCGACGGATCAAAATATGTGCCTATCTCATCATATCTGACGATACCGCTATCGATGTTTCTGGCCACACTGAAAAGCCTGGACAAAGAGCTTATGATGCAGATCGCGGATTTGAACAGGGGAAAGTTGGCCAAGGCAGTCTTTGACCTTAAAACCATGGCCAGAACTGTCGGAGTTTTGTACAGATCACTTAAGATCCGGAAAGTTTTTGGCGAAAAATATGTCAAGAACGGATTGATGGCCGTTATTGACTTGATAAAGGGTGTAAAGATAGACAAAATTCTCAGTGAACGGACCTGTTTCAAAAAGATGCTCACCATGATTACAATTCCGTATGAGGACAAAGGTGGACTGGAGGACGCCAGACTCAAGGATTGCCCTGCAGTGTTCGCTTACGAGGATGTTCATACAGGCAGGATCAAAACAGCGGCCTTCTGTTCATGGCAAACCATTAAGGATAATATATGCCGAGAAATTCAGGCTCATTATGGAAACCGTCAGGCGGCGGAAAAACACATGTTACGGTTACTTAAATAGAAGGTCGATGATAAGTTTTTGAAGTGTTACGTATAAATTTGCCTTGCGCCAGTCCGTTAAATATATAAACCGACCATGCCTCACTAAAAGCGCCGTCACGGGACAAGCCTATCCGTATGAGGGTTTCCAGTGTCAGCGACTCCATTAGTTAGCGTAGTCATCCCCACCTACAACCGGGCGAATGTCGTGGCACGCGCCATTCGTTCGGTTCTTTCACAAACGTATCAGAATCTTGAGCTAATCGTGGTGGACGATGGTTCCGAAGATGGAACGACGGCAGTTCTGAATCGCTTCAACAGTATCAAGACAATACGTCAAAACAACAGAGGCGTTTCAGCGGCGCGTAATGCCGGTATCGCGCTATCCAGCGGGAAACTGCTGGCCTTTCTGGACTCAGATGATGAATGGCTACCAGAAAAGATCAGGAAGCAAGTTTTGCTTTACTCTCCAGAGAAGCCTGAATTCATCTGTCATTCCAACGAACTGTGGATGCGCGATCAAAAAATTGTCCCACAGAAAGACATTCACACCAAACAGGGTGGTTTTTTCTTTAAAAGAGCCTTGGAGAGATGTCTGATAAGCCCGTCGGCTGTAATAATTTCGCGTGTCCTGCTTGACACGGTCGGATGGTTCGATGAAGATCTCGAGGCGGCGGAAGATTATGATTTGTGGCTAAGGATCACGGCGTTTCACAATGTGGATTTTGTCGATGAGAAACTGGTCATCAAACATGCGGGTGAGCAGAATCAGCTATCTGTAACAACCACGGCAATTGACCGATTCCGGGTCCAGGCCCTGGAGAAGATTCTCACTAGCCCAGTTTTGTCAGATGAGTACAGGACTGCCGCTCGTGGCGTGCTGATTCAAAAATCGACCATCCTGTCCAAAGGTCTCCTAAAAAGGGGAAAACCAGCTGAGGCAAAAATATACGATGAACTGGCAAGGAAACACTCGATCCATATCAATACATCCCGATGAAATAGCCCTGTCGGACAGAACTTATTACTTGCCCTGTTACGACGAAATTGGACCCTTGGTTGAATCCATCAGTCAAGTCGGCATCCTTTCTCCTCCGGTGGTCAAGAAAAATGACGATGGAAATCTAATTCCCGTCGTTGGGCGTAGACGGCTTGAGGCTGCGCTCAAGGCCCTTATCTCACGAGTTAATGTATTTGTTGTTGATCCATCCCGCTCGGAAGAGAATCTTTTAAACCTCATGTTTTGGGACAATATTTCACGGATAAGACAGAACCCGGTCACCGTTGCAGTGATGGTAGCCGGTCTGCTGGATGTCTTCGATCCGGAAACAGTTGCTGAAAGATACTTGCCGTGGATAGGAGTTCCGCCCAGAGGTCCGCGGCTGGTTAAACTCAAATCGATTGCGCAGCTTGATGAGAGATCTCTGCGGGCCTTGTGGGCCGGCCGCATTCTGGAAAAAACTGCTGCGCTTCTGGCCGCGCTCAATATGGAAGAGCGTCTTGAATTGTTGAATTTCATCGACAGGTATGGATGGAATGCGAACAAATCAGATGAAATTCTGCAGGCTGTCTATGATCTGTCCATACTGTCCGGAAAATCAACTTCCATAACAATATCTGAGGCAATCCACCAGGTGGAGACACAACACGAGGGTGAGGACACTGTCCACAAGTCGGAGAGTATGCGTAACACCATAAGAAGCTGGAGGTCGAAGGATCTATGCCAACATCAGGACCTTTTCAACCAATGGATGCAAAAACTTGTTCTTCCCAGGCACATTCGGGTCAGGCCTTCACAATCCTTTGAAAACGAGTCCGTCTCAATAGAAATTACGGCATATTCACTAAATCAGGCACAGAAAATCATCGAGAAACTGATAGAGCAGAAAAATCATCAATTGAACCACTGAGTCAGCAAATTTTCAGCAAACCTTGAATTTGTCCTTCAAACTCTGCGGAAGTTCGCTGTCATCAATTTGTTCCATGGAAGTATTTACAATCTCATCAATTCTTTTGTCCGTCTTATTCTCAGAGTCATCTGGTTTCATTTCAGATGATTTGATTTTTTCATTATCTTTCACTGGAAGCCTCCACAGGGTGATTCTGTGCATCTCCATTTTGGAATAGACCGTATTTAATGATATTTTTCTATAGTGGTCAATAGTTTATGGAACATTGACAGTTTTAGTGTGGATCAGAAAAACAGGCCGGTTAGAGACAAAGGCGCAAGAACCTACATGAAATTCAGGATAGATCAGTTTTGGATAGATTCGGATGTGGTTGATCATCGGTTGACTGCTCAAATCGTGAGTAGAGAGCCTGGAGCGCGGGTACTGATGGGGAAAGACTGGCAGTCGGAAGCCAGGCGACTGGAACTGGACCCGGACCCATTCAAAAAAGGGAAAAGAATTGTTCGCCTGACTCGTCACAAAGGGCTTTTTGTCAAGCCTTGTCCGGGAACCAGGGAATACGTTTGTTGTAATCTGGAAATCCTGCACATAGGGCAGGGGTGTCCTATGGACTGCAGATATTGCGCTCTTCAGTTCTACTTCAACAAACCGGTTATGGAAGTGTTCGTCAATCAGGATGAAATGATTGATGGACTGGCCGAATACCTCAGGGATTCGGAAAAACCTTTCCACAGGATTTGTACAGGCGAGTTTACTGATTCTCTTGCACTCGACCCTCTAACCAATCTTTCCTCGAGGTTGGTTGAATTTTTTGAAGGGCAGAAAAGGGCATCGCTGGAAATAAAGACAAAAACGGATTCGATAGGATCTCTTCTGAATTTTAGTCCGAGTGGCAATATCGTGGTCAGTTTTTCAATGAATTCCGAAGAAGTGGTAAAGTCGGAGGAACTGCGCTCAGCAAGTCTGGAGCGGCGACTAAAAGCGGCTTCATTACTTGAGAGGTCCGGCTACAGGTTAGGTTTCCATTTTGATCCAATAATACCATCAGGGGACTGGAAGGACGCCTATTCCAAAACAATTTCGAAAATATTTGATGCGGTTAGTCCGCAATCAATTGTGTGGATTTCTATGGGGGTTTTGAGGTTCCAGCCGGTCTTGAAAGAAATTGTGGCATCCCGCTTTGGGCCCGTAGTCTATTTTCATGAGGCGTTTAATCCTGGACTGGACGGAAAAAGCAGGCTGTTCGTTGAAAGGAGGGTAGAAGTCTATCGTTTCATGGCGCGTGAAATCCGTTCAAGATCGCCACGGGCAAGAATATACCTCTGTATGGAATCTCCGGAAGTATGGGAGCAGGCGCTTGGCTTCAAAATGCCAAGCAATGATCAGTTATCACAGTACCTCGATGAAGCATTTTCATGGAGACCCTGACTAAGGAATGATAAACGGAGTTTCATGGGCATGACACTTGAGCATACTGGCGACATCTCAATTTCCTGGAACACACATGCGCTTATCACAAGATTTGCTACATTGGGTCTTCTCAGTGGCCATTCAGTAGATCCGCTCATTGTCAATCCCATGGAGGAGTTCATTTGTGAATGTAGGGATGAATTGTTAAGGCTGGGTGAACTTTTCGACAGGAAACTCCGTGAGCGGCTTGGGTTAAAACTTGCTGTGTCGTCACATGGCAATCGTCTGGAATCTGTAGCGGACTTTTTCAGGCTTTTCAGATACAACCCCGGAACCAGGCTCAGTTACGTGAGGGTGTTTCATGTCGATGAACTAGGCCCTGAAGTCAAACATGACCAAGATCGACAAGGGCCTCCGGGACATTCTTATGTCCCTCTGGAACCGGGATCCTGGAGTTCAGCCGAGAATGTGTTTGTCACATATTCCGATGAACCTGATTGGGGTATGGACCAGGATGTCTTCTCAGTCAAGGACTACAAACTCGGTAACCCGCCGTTTGGTCCGGCCAGTGGACTTAGCTCTCAAGCTCCCTTCCACATGGATTTTCCTCATGAAAACAAACTTGGTTACTGGATCATCCCAGGTCTGTCCGGGAGCCTCTTGCCGTTGAGAGCGGGAGCATGCCTGAACCTCTCGGAATTGGCTTTTGAAAAAGAATTTGATTATTGGGGATGGAGGTTTTTAGCCTGGGGAACACATTATCTGCAGGACATAACCTGCCCATTTCACTGTTGCCCGTTTCCTCCCGGGAAAACCAGAATGCTCCTTAAATTCTTTCGAAATCCAAATCCCGGCACATTTTACAGTGTGAACAGGAATTTCATAAGAAATCGACATAGCCTGTTTGAGAGCATCGTATGCTATTTGATGAACGATCATGTGAAAAAAAGAATCCAGAGCCCTTTTCTTGACGCGCTTCAGAAAAATATTGGAAGCCCAACGGAGGAATTGGAGCTTCTTATCAGGGAAGCATCCAAATTACCCAACAGACTGGCTCGAAAAATAAATAGCCTTATGGTAGATTTATTTTCTTCCTCAAGAATTGACGATCCGGGCTATTATATAGATGACGACGCTGATTTTGTAATTGCTCAAGTCATTGAAGAAGTCATCCGGAACAGGTCGGCCATTTATGATGAATTTGTTTTTCTTGTTTCGGAATGTCTTTCGCAAGCGGGTAGGGTTACAAGGTTTGTTCTGAAATTGCACCCACATTAAGAAACAGTTCGGGGATCATTGTTATGTGGCTCCCTAATGGTTATTTCCAAGTCTATCGATTGATTTTATACAGAAAATACTATCTTTCGATATTGCATTGTAATAATTCAGAAGGAGGTTCTGGATGATGAGATACCTTACAGTCATGCCGGCATTCCTGTTTATGTGGTTAACCATCGTGCCGTCCTGTCTGGCGGATCTTGATGAAATTAAGGCCCGGGGTGAGTTGCGGCATCTGGGAGTGCCTTATGCCAACTTTGTTACCGGTGATGGTGAGGGCCTGGACGCGCTCATACTGAAAATGTACAGTGAAAAGATAGGTGTCAATTACCGTTACGTAAAGGCAGATTGGGACACCGTGATCGGCGACTTGTCGGGTAAAAAATTCGCAGTTCGGGGAGACACCGTTGAGTTGACAGGCGAAGTCCCCGTTAAGGGCGATATCATAGGCAACGGGTTGACCTTCATTCCGTGGAGAGAAAAGATCATCAACTTCTCCAAGCCTTATTTCCCATCGGCCATTTGGGTTATCGCCAAAGCCGATTCTCCGGTAAAACCCATTCAGCCGACTTCAGACCCGAAAAAAGACGTTGAAGTGACACGCGATCTGCTGAAGGGAAGAGAAGTCCTGGGGATAAAGAACACGTGTGTTGATCTGGATTTGTACAACCTGAAAGATTCAAAGCCCATCTACATGGAAGGTGTTTCGCTCAACGATTTGGCTGCCGCGTTAATAAAAGGCGCAGCAGAAATATCCATCCTGGATGTTCCGGATTCCCTCGTCGCTCTGTCCAAATTCCCTGGAAAAATAAAGATCCTTGGCTCCATCACAGGCAAGCAGGACATGGGGTTTGGCATTTCGAAGGATTCTCCCAAGCTGCTGGCGTCGTTCAATGAATTCCTGGACGAACTCAAATCATCTGGTGAGCTTGGCAAATTAATCCACAAATATTATCCAGGAATCGACAGGTACTTTCCGGAAGTGACCAAATAGGAACAAAGTCCTTCATGAACGGTCCTTCAGTAAATTTTTTCAGAAGAATCAGTCTCACGGACAAGATCATCTTGTTCTGCGGCATTCTGGCGCTTTTTTGTTCGGTCAGCGTCTACATGCTATACAGCCTTTTCTCAACGTCTGAACTGCTCGCCCAGGCCAGAAAAGACACTTTCGTAAATGAATTCCGTGGTAAAGCCAACGTAATCTCTGAAGATTTCAACTACAGGATGATTGATTTTCAGTCATTACTGACTAGCCAGCTAATTGCAACCTATTATCACAACAGGGCCCTTGGCATGTCCAAAAGATATGGGTTGGATATCTCGCTGCAAGACATGTCTGACGAATTTTCTCGAATCCAGAAAAACACCATAGATTCAGGACATGCAGTTCTTTCCGGTATATTGTTTTATGACATGAGTGAACAAGCGATCATTGCGCGCTCAAAATCGTACAATAACGAAGGAAAAGCCTTCAACGCTTTCATCGACTGGGTCAATGGAAATTCATGGCCCAAGACAGAATCCGAGAAGTTCATCGTCAGCGCTGACAACGGCATAGCGCTTATGGCGCCCTATCGGTATAGAGGCGCTATCGCCGGTTATTTGTTCATGCAGTTGAGTGAGAAGCCGCTGAAAAGAAAACTGGACCTGCAGGAAGACCCATCTTCCGATGGTTTCAGCGCGCTGGTCAACCCCGAAGGGACAGTAATTGTCGGCCCTGCAGACATCACTGGCAAAAACGTCAGATCAATCATCGATTTGCCCACTGTTTTCCCGGAAACGGGTATTTTTGATTCCTTGAGAGTTGTTGACAGGTCTGGCGAGAAACTCATTGGGGGCATAGAATTATTAGCTCCTCTGGATCTTTATTTCTTGTCTGTAGCTCCAAGGTCTCAGTACCTGGCAGGCCATTCCTCTCTCTACTGGGGTCTGGTGATAGGAATCCTGGTCATCGGCATAGCGACCATGGCGACTGTCATAATCAGGGGTGTCAAAGAGAGGCAGGTAATCTTTCAGAAACTTAATGACGCAAATGCGAACCTGGAATCCAGGGTGATTGAAAGGACTCAAAAACTCGCTGAGAAGAACGCGGAGCTTAAAAAGGAAATCCAGGAGAGAGAGCTAGCTGAAAGCGCTTTGAGGCAAACCGAGGAACGTTACAGGAAATTTGTTGAAAACGCCTCAGACATCGTTTACAAAACGGACTCCAAAGGCCACTTTGTATATGTCAATTCAGTGGCGATCAGGATCACCGGTTTCTCCGAAAATGAACTGTTGAATAAAACCTACCTGGACTTGATTTCAGAGGAGTCTAGAATCGCCGCCAGATTATTTTATGAGGATCAGGTCAGAAAAGGAATCGGTAACACATATTTAGAGATTCCGGTCATACGATCTGACGGTGAAAAAATATGGATTGGTCAAAATGTTCAGCTAATAGTAGATAGCCAGGGATTGGTCTGTTTCCAGGCCATAGCCAGAGACATCACCGAACTCAGGCATGCGATGGAAAGACTTCAGACGGCCAATCAAGTACAGAAAAAAATTCTGGAGACGGCGGCCACCGCTATATTCACCGTAGACGAGCACAAAAGAATAGTGAGTGTGAATGACGAATTCATCAGAATTACGGGCTATAACCTGCCTGATTTAATTGGCAAACC
>CAZGVM010000121.1:0-1198 GCA_964528855.1 uncultured Desulfomonile sp.
CGAGTGAGTATGAAATTCCACAGATTTACGCCATAGCGGCCGGAAATCGTCTTGAGATTCGGCAGGCGAACATATCGGTAGAGCAGGCTCTTGCATTGATAAAGGTTGCAAAAGGCGACTTACTTCCCAACATAAGCGCCCGGGCGACTGCCACGCGAATAAACGACGACTGGAATACATTTGACCCTGAAGGAACGAACTCCTGGACACTTCAGGGGACTTTGAGCTGGACTTTTGACTTTTTCAGAAGGCGCATGGCGGTCCAGGAACGCCGAGTGAGTGAGGCCAGGTCATTTGTCGCCAGGGAGCAGCTTGTTGAACAGATCATGAACGATGTGAAACAGTCTTACATGGACATGAAACGATCGGAAAGCGACATTTTCGACAACCGCAAGGCGGTAGAGTTTCGTCGTGAGAATTTCCGCATAAATCAGGAGCGTTACAAGGAGCAAGTGGCCACCTATGTTGAGGTTTTGGACGCCCAGAGGCAACTCTCTCTCTCTGAAGGTGATTACTACACATCCCTTATAGGCTACAGGCTTAACCGAGCTACCCTGGAACGTCAGATGGGTATATTGAGGTAGGGTAGGGGGACACAGAATGAACGCTTTTAGATCTGGAATAACCTTTGTAGCAGTGACCATCTTCATGGCTATGATTCCTTCATATTCTCTTGCCCAGGCTTCGGCCAAGGTGGCGTCCGCAACACCGGTGACCAAGTCCACCGCCAAAGGGACTTCCATTTTAATCCGCCAGAACCAGTTGAACATTTACAAAGCCAATCTTGAGCGGCAACTCAGGGTGGCTCAAAGATGCGTTGAGATCTCAAGGCTTCCGGTCCTTCTGAGAGACCCACAGGGAAATGTCAACCAGGTTCCGAAAACGGACATAGTCTTTTGCTCAAGGCAGATTAAGGTGCTGAGCAGAGAGATAGCCGCAGTTAGCAAACAGATGGCTGATCTTTCCAAAGACGCTGTGCCGGCCGCAAATTACATTGCCAGAAGAGCCGCCGAAGCTGCGTTGGCCAGGAGGCTCGGCCTCGAATCCTCCGCTTCATCGGATTAGCCTGAATTCAATTATCCGTAGCACATCAGTCCTGCCACGCATGCCTGCCTTTACCTGCGTTTCAGCAAGGGATTCAACAATACTGCATTTATTCTTATTGATTCTCTAAATCGTAAGAGCGTTTCGGGACGGC
>CAZGVM010000121.1:1298-10113 GCA_964528855.1 uncultured Desulfomonile sp.
CGAGGACATTGGCTCATCTGAGTGAGCTAAACCAATGTCCTCTAAGGGTTGAAGATCAATTGTAGAAAGACGATTAAACGCATCCTGTCGGTTTGGGCAGACCGGCGACTTTACAAGCGCCCTTGGCTGGTCCGGAAGGAAACAGTTCGTAGATTTTTTTCAGCTTGAAGCCGGTGTCCTTGCAGACTTTGCGGATCATAGGAGCAATGTTGAACTCGAGATAATAATTTCTCAGGTAATGAACCACTTTCCAGTGTTCGTCTGTCATGTCCTGAATACCTTCTGTCTTAGCAAACAAATGAGCGACTTCCTCACTCCAAAGTTCGGGATCCTGGAGGAAACCGTCCTCATCAACATCAAAAGTTCTACCATCGATTTCCAGTGTAGGCATAAAAGCGCCCTCCTTTATTCAAATTAGCCGATACATAGACCGGGCAATTTATCTTATCTAGACTATGTTATCACCAGACGGCGATAATGACAAGCTGCTATTTTAATTATTTAGTTGAATTAACGCAAACTTCTACAACACCTCGGAACTAAATGCAACCCTGTTGGTATTAAAAAAATGAATACCCTATAACACCGGCGGCTGGATCAAGGGACCGGTCTCCAATTCTCCAACAGGCATTTCCTTTGTAATCTAATAAGTTAAGTATAATCAAACAAATTTAACCGGGTCCCGACTTTTTTAATTTGGCCTCCATATCCTGAATATATTTCTGAATAATTTTTCGAGGCGCCGGCCGCTTTTCCCGGTTAAGGGCCTCCTTATAAGCGTTGAGCGCGGAGGCGTAATCCTTCTTTATTTCGTATACCAGGCCCATAAGACCATACGCGTCAGGGTAATCCGGATTCAGTTGCACTGCCTTTTTCAGGTCATCAATGCTCTTGTCGTATTCTCCCTTCTTTGAGAAAGCTATGGCCCTGTTATGATAGGCCACGAAAAAACTCGGATTGTCTGCAAGAGACTTGGTAAAGAGTTCAATGGCGCGGTCCCATTTCTCGACTCGTAAGGCAAATTCGCCCTGCTCGTAATAATCCAGGTAGTCTTCTGCATTTGCCCCTGTGCCAATAAACGCACAGGAAAAAAAAGCAAGCAATAAAATTAATAACTTAGGTGATAACCTTGCTCTCATCGAGTTTTTCAAAGTTCGCCCTATCATTTGTTCATGTTACCACAAAATCCGGTTTTGAAAAGATTTCTTTTGCTATGGAACCTATCGGTTTGTTATCAATCATTGAGTTGAATTCAACGGGTTATAATGAATACGCCACATCTGAACAAGCCGGTAAAAACACTTTCTCAGGCGGCTAGAATGACACTATCCTTTGACAAGAAGTCGATCCCTGATTATTTGGCCACTGGTCTATTCTCATCGGTGGCAGGGGTTCTGGATCAGGCTCCGCCATGGCTGCTTCAAAAGCTGATCCCTCTTCTTTCGAGCCGGGTGATGATTGATGAAGACTCGACAAACCAGATTCGTGAGCTGTCCAGACTGGGGCCTTTAGTCTATGCCATCAAGTTTCCGAGTTCCTATGACTTGCAATTCATCAGGATGGAGTTCAACAAACTTGGCCTGCAGACGCCGTGGGCGCTTCTGGGTTCCGGAGATTACGCCGGCGGCTCTTTCATAAAGTTTCTCAGCATCTGGAAGGACCGCGTAAAGAGACTTTTTTCCGGCAAGATTCGAAACCGGCCACTGGATACCGCAGTAGTCAGGGACATCTTTGAGCATGGAGGTTCGTGCGCGTTCTATCTTGTGGATGAATCGACATCCAGGGAACGTTACCTTAATCCTGAAAAAGATCCGGTGAGTATTTTACTGGATGTGCAGGGCAAAATAGCCGCGCCCATATATGTTGTTCCGCTGTTCATACTTTATGACCGACGCCACAAGCGTCAGATCAGGCCTTTCTGGGAGTCTTTCCTGGGGGATTCTGACCGCCCGGGCCCAATAAGCAGAATACTCATAGCCATGAGAAAATGGACGGTTCCTGAACTGTTGGTCGGTGAGCCGATATGCCTGATTGGTGAATTTGAGGAATTTGGATCAGGAACGGCATGGGACGATCTGCCGTTCAAACTCCGCACTGACCTTATAGAACGTATAAATTCGCGAATCCGGATTAATCGTGGGGCCGAAAAACTCTCACGCACAGAGATCAAGGAACTGGTTCTTCAGGATAAAGACGTACAGGATGCTGTGGCTAGAACAGCTTCCGAAAAAAATGAAACTGAGGCCAAGACTCGAAAGAAGGCAGAGGCCTATGTAGATGAAATAGCCGCTGATCAGAAGATTCAGGTCTATCACTGTCTTTACTATGTGTTACAGATTCTTTTCAAGACGCTTTTTGACAGGGTGGACTTCTACGAATCTGATTTTGCCAAACTGAAAAAATACAATGAAAAAGGCTCGCTGATTTTTGTGTCCAGCCACAAAAGTCATTTTGACTACCTTTTTTTAGGGTACAATTCATTCACTCAACAAATGACCATTCCTTACATGGCGGCGGGAAAGAACCTGTCATTCTGGCCCATCGGCCCCGTGTTGCGCAGCGGCGGCGCTTTTTTTCTCAGGCGTTCACTTAAAGGTCTTGAACTCTATTCAAAGGTTTTTGCAGCCTACGTCAAGGTTCTGGTTAGAGAAAAGATCAATCTGAACTTTTATATAGAGGGTGGACGAAGCAGGACCGGCAAGCTGTTGGCCCCGAAACTGGGATTGTTGAGTTTCCTTCTGGACGTGGCTTTTGACGGCGAGTTCGATGATCTGACCTTTGTCCCGTGCTATGTCGGTTATGACCAGATACCTGAAGAAAAATCATATCTTAGTGAATTATCAGGACAGGAAAAGGAAAAGGAGTCTTTCCGCTCTCTGTTGAGTTCAAGGAAGATATTCGGAAAACGTTACGGAACTGTGTACATGAGATTTCACGAGCCTCTCTCATTCAAGGGGTTCTGTGAGAGAAGAATGGGACGTGAATCGCTGACCGATCTTACACCTTCTGAGAGGCGCGATTTGACCCACGATTTTGCCTACTACGTCATGAGCAGTATGATCGAGGCGTCGGCGGTGAACGCTATTGAACTATCTTCAGCCGCGGTCATTTGTGAGGGTTCAGTTGATTTTTCCCATGACCGGCTTGTGTCCAGCGCCCAGAGGTTGGCTTATTTGTTGGGGCGCCGAGGTGTTCAGGTCACAGAAAGCTGCAGGGATGTGAACGTTGCCCTTGATGAAAGTATCGGTCTGTTCAAGAAGAGAAAATTCCTTGTTTTCTCTTCCGAAACCATTGTTCGTGACCGTTTATACGCGGTCAATCCTGATCGCCTGGCAAATCTGGAATTTTACAAGAACACTTTGGTCAATTCTCTATGGCCATGCGCCATTACAGCAACCGCCATACTGTTCAGCCCATCCCTGAGCGAGGGCACAGGAGTGGATTCAATAGTCGATGATTTCAAGTTCATGAAATCATTGCTTGACCTCGAGTTCATCGCAGATCCACTGGTTTCTGAAGAGGAGCTTGTCTCAAACGCATGCGGGTTCTTTCTGGACGCCGGATGGTTGGAAACAGACATCTCGGGCTTCAGGGCGGCAGACGAAAAAGCCATTGCTTCTGTTTCTCATTTGATCAGGGATCTGAGCAGTGTTTATTACATGGTCCTGCTGTCCCTTGAAGGATTGGAAGGCGGGAGCATGAGCCAGAAGGAGTTTATCAAATCCCTGGCGAAGAGAATGGAGTCCGTTCGATTTCAGGATGGACAGATCAAGCCTACTTTGCCGTCAGTTACAGTTAACAATGCTCTCAACAGGCTCGATCAAATGAAGATAATCGAATTTGCCTCTTCAAAGAAAGTCATCAGAAAACTTACGGACACGGTAGAAAGGGATTTGGCGCTTGAAAGGCTGGGACTACTTACAGGTGTTGGATCGTGAATCGGTCTCAAACAATCCTTAACTCAGCCATAAACAACGCTTCAGAGGCGGTGGTGATGGCCGACTCAAATAAGGCTATTTTTGATTGAGAGCTGTTCGTATTGATCGCAGCAGTTCACTCACGTCGAAGGGTTTACTTATAAAGCCTTTAAGCTGGCTAGCTTGAATTCCAGAGTTTTCGCCTGATTCACTGTTACCTGTGGCGATGATCACGCGAGCCTCAGGGTCGATTTTAATAATCTCGGACAAACAACGTTTGCCATCCATCTCTGGCATCATCAGATCAAGAAGTATCAGCTCAATTCCATTTTTCATTTTCCGGAATATTTTAATTGCCTCCATGCCGTTGGAAGCGCTAATGACGTTGTAACCAAACCTCGATAGCGCTGAGGTCAGCAAATCCCTGATGGACTCCTCGTCGTCAACCAGCAGGATTGTTTCGTTTCCGCCAAAGACAGGGTCTTCTACCGGCTGCGCTTCTACCTCATGTTCCTGCTGAACCACTGGTAGAAAAATACTGAACACTGAGCCGTTTCCAGGTTGACTGGAACAATTAATGAAACCCGAATGTTGTTTCACTATGGCGTAAGCTGTCGCCAATCCCAGACCACTGCCCTTACCGGCTTCCTTTGTTGTAAAAAAGGGCTCAAAGATTCTCCGTTGAGTCTCATTGTCCATTCCATGACCGGAATCGCTCACCTTTATGAGAACATAAGCGCCTGGTTTGACATACGGATAGACGGAATGGTGAGACTTATCCACCTCGACATTGTAGGATTCTCTGCCCAATGTCCCACCTTCCGGCATGGCGTCCCTTGAATTCAAGCCGAGATTCATCAGAATCTGTCCGATTTGGGACGGGTCGGCCATAACTGTTTTTATATCTCCGGATAAGCGCAAGTCTATCCTTATATTCTTTGGGATTGTGTGAAGCAGCAGTTTGTGTATCTGCATTATCTCCCGGTTGATATCGACTGGGCGCAAGGACGGAGGAATATTCCTGCTGAACAGAAGAAGGTTCCTGATCAGTTCACTGCCTCGCTTGCCGGACTCATAGACTTTTTCAAGATAACCATAGTCCGCATCATCGATCTGTTTTCGCATCATTATGAATTCGGTGTATCCGAGGATTACCTGAAGAAGATTGTTGAAATCATGAGCTATGCCACCCGCAAGGGTTCCAAGGGCTTCCATCTTCTGAGCGTGAAGGAATTGTGTTTCAAGATTCTTGCGGTCAGTTATATCTCTGTTTGACCCGCGCCTCCCAAGGGGCTCTCCCCGGGGGCCCAGCACGGGCTGACAAACATGATTTAGCCAACGTGTCTGCCCATTTCGGTCAATAATCCTGAAATCAAGATTATACAAGCCGGGGTCTTTTTTATTGGTTTCATCAAGGAAATGCCTCCGAACCGGCATAGCTTCATCAGGGTGAATGATCCTGACCATAAGGCCTGAGTCGTTCATGAATTCCTGTGCGGAATAGCCTGTTATTCGTCCGCATGACGGAGAGACGTATATCAATCCACCGTCCTGATCCACCCAGTATTCCCAGTCGTAAGTAAAATCAGCTACCGTCCTGAAACGAAACTCACCCTGTTTCAGTTTTTCTTCCGAAAGCTTCTGCTCAGTGATGTCAGTAAAAGTCTCTATTATCCCGACAAGCTTGCCGGATTCATCCACAAACGGCTTAGCCTCAATATCAAACGCAACTGAACTGCCGTCTGGAAGGCGATTGTTAAATTCATAGGAGCAGCGCTTGTGGGTATCCATGACTTGCCGCAGCATGCATTCCGGACCATTACACAGTGGTCCTTTCCAGACGTCGTAGCATTTGGCGCCCACGATTTCGTCAAACCGTGTTTTAAAAAGGTTTGCGAAACTGTCATTTATCTTGACCACAGTGAAATCAGTGTCTATCACGCAAAGAGGAACAGAGACGTCAAAAATCTGTTTCATTTCACTATACGTCTGAACAAGCCTCTTTTGAGCCATCCTTTCCTCAGTCTGATCACGAAAAACCAGGACAACACCTACAATCTCACCTTTTCCGTTGCGGATCGGCGCTCCGCTATCAACAATCGGCCGCATCTGTCCGTCTCTTGATATGAGCATGGTGTGGTTGGCTAAACCGACGACATTTCCTTCCAGCAAGACTCTCTCAACAGGGTTTTCGACAGGCTGCCCCGTCTCTTCATTGACTATGTGAAAAACCTGGACCAGCGGTCGGTTACAGCCAATGGACTCCTTCCAGCCAGTCAACTGCTCTGCGACGGGATTCATCAACTTGACCCGTCCGTTCCTGTCAGTAGTGATGACGGCGTCACCAATGCTATAAAGAGTGGTCCTGAACTCTTCCAGAATCTCAAGCCGATGAGACTCAGCGTCATACATGTCCCTGTAAAGCCTTGCCTGTCTGTTGATAAACCAGTAAGCCGACAAGCATCCGGTGAGAAGAATAAACATGACTGAGAAAAAGGTTATGACTGTTCCGCGATATCTGGCTTCTTTCAGTATCTCAACTGAATCAACTTTTGTGATCATAAACCACGGAGAATCGGGAATTGGGCGTAAATCCGCCAGGACGTCCTTTTCGCGGTAATCCTTTCCGATGAACATGCCGGTTTTCCCGGAAACAGCCTGAGCCGAGGGGAGCTTCGTGTTGTCCATAGGTGTTCGAATGGAAAGAGCTTTTTGGGGACTGTGACGAAGCTCGTTAAGAAACAGGACCTGGCCGGCGTCTTCCTTAACGAAGAGAGTTTCTGCTGTCTCGCTGCCAGTCGGCCACATCTGGACCATTGGAAACAATCTGGAAGCTGCGTCACTCCTGTAAAAGGCAACGGCCATTACGTTTCCATGAAGGTCCATCAAAGGCGCAGCGGCTGACATGAATATGGCTCCGTTGTTGGCCACATAAAGATCGCTCAACACCGGAATTCCGCTATCGAGGGCTTGTTGGAGCGCCGCTCTTTCAACAGTTGTTATCGGTTCTGACCGGCCGCTCGTAGACGCTATCAGATTGCCATCCGTATCTGTTAGAATAGCCTCGGCATACCCCAACTGATGCTGTTGAACCATCAGAAAACCGAGTACATCGGGAGGAACAGGGCCAGGGTCATCCCGATTCAGCCATTCGCCGACTGCACGTCTGAACAGCGGACCTGTTGACAACGACCATACGTCAGCTATCAGACTCTTCCTGAACTGATGTATGTTTTCTACCTTAAGCTTCCCAATAGCCGCCAGCTTCTCATATTCCAGAAGTGTGATTCGATCCAGTTCGTAATTGTAATAACTGCGAGCCCCCCAAAAAACTGCAAGCATCACAGCCAGAAAAAGTCCCCCTAGCTTCCATGGATTGGGCCCATGTCGAGTTGCGCTTTCCATTTCCTGTTTCTCCGGTCAATCTGTCGATAATTGACGCTGGAATTGTTCGGCTTAATTTCTATAAGGAATGCGTCTTCTGTGAATGCCGATGAGCCCGTTCCTTACCTGGCGGTAATGCATGATACGGATCAGTAAAAACTGTTGAGAGAAAAGTTGTCATGATTCAGAGAGAATTCAACCATCGACAATGATAAACGGTTAGTCCAATAGAGTCAATAAGTTAATATATTCTTGAGTCTTTTTATCCAAGCGTCACAAACGACATCGAAACTATCAATTTAACATGGGATATTGTTCGGTTTTATGGGCCAGGAGTAATTACTGGAAGGCATAGATAGCGCCGGATGCCTAGCTTGGAGCGCCAGACTTCAATGACTGTCATTTTAATATAAACAGGATCAGCACGAAAAGGCCGGCTTGTCTGCCAATACGTTTTTCACTCCTATCACCGCATACCCCTGGTTTTGAAGAAGTTTCTGCTCAAGTTCAAGAGTGATGTCGCTATCTTCCATCACCAATATTGCCTTGGATTCTCCAGGTCTTCGTCTTTCACCAACGATCAAGTGTTTGTCTGTCGAAATCTCGATGGCCTGAAAATAAATCTTGAACTCGGATCCGTTCCCTGACACACGGTCACAAGTTACAAAACCACCAATCTGTTGCGCTATCCCACGTACTACGGAGAGTCCCAGTCCTGTGCCTCTTTCGGCGCCCCTTTGTTTTGTTGAAAAGAAGGGGTTAAAAACCTGTAGGAAGAAGACGTGCTGTTATCCATGTCATCGGCTTTGAGACGTTGATCATAACTCATTTTTCACCCCAGGCCCGTCATGAAATACTCGAGTAATCTCTGATTGAAAATGGTTGAGTTCTCAACAGACCCTTTTCTGTGCATGCGTCGTTTCAGAATGAACGATATATTTCCTATGGTGGCTGTATCGAAGGTCTTCACAATTAAGGTCGGCAAATTTGTCATCCAGGGTTTTTGCCGGGCTAATCGGTGACTTAATTTCTCCGGACCCGGACCGGCAGTTTCACAAGCGATTTCTCAAGAAAATCACAAGAGATTGAAAGCTTCATTTCAACTGTTGAAAGACATTCTTAATTCACATTAAGAGGGCTATCAGAACCCAAATGAAATTGAACCACCCCGGTCTTTGCCAAATGCATCCCGCCTGCTGGAAATGAATTACATAGAGGGCGCCCTACGAAAAACAAAAGGCAAAGTCCAGCTGGCCGCACGCCTTCTTGGCATATCGAGGTGCGCTCTAATACGCCAGATAGCCAATGGGAATAGACCCAAAAAAATACAGGTGATTTTAGACAACTCATCAAACACAGTCTTTTATTTCAAGCAATTAGACCCTACATCAAATCAGGTTCCCTGAATTTATATGCCCCTTTTGATATTTTAACGTGATGATTTGATTAATGAGGTAGGTTTTGGTCGGGGCGACTGGATTTGAACCAGCGACCACCTGAACCCCATTCAGGTA